>JBDNCK010000157.1:0-5013 GCA_046719675.1 Sphingomonadaceae bacterium
CTCGACCATCTGGACGAGCGTGTAGAGCGACGTTCCCATCACCGAGGAATCGGTGCGCATGCCGGCCCGCCCACAGGCGGCAAGCGCATGGTCCTTGAGGCAGTGGCCGTCCTCCAGCATCAGCAGGCGCTCGGGCGTGACATCGGCGGGATCCACCTGCGGCGGGGCATCGGGAAGATCGTCCGGGTGGAAGGCGATCCGGATCGGATCATCGAACAGCACCTCGGCCTCCACATCCCCGCAATTCCACGGCAACGCCAGGAGCACGCAATCCAGCTCGCCGCGCTGCAGGAGCGCACAGGCCTCGTCCGACTGCTCCTCGCGCAGGTAGAGCTTCAGCTCGGGCCAGGCCTCGCGCAGATGCGGCAGCAGGCGCGGCAGCAGGAACGGGGCAATGGTGGGGATGACCCCGAGGCGCAGGTCGCCGGCGAGCGGCCGGCCCGAGGCGCGGGCAAGCTCGGCGATTGCTTCCGCTTCGGCCAGCAGGCGCCAGGCGCGCGCCACCACCTGCTCGCCCAGCGGCGTGAAGCGCACGACGCGCCGGTTGCGCTCGACGAGGACCGAATCGAGCAGCGCCTCGAGCTCGCGGATGCCCGCTGACAGGGTGGACTGGCTGACATGGCAGCTGTCGGCGGCACGGCCGAAATGGCCGGTGCGATGCAGTGCCACCAGATACTGCAGCTGCTTGATCGTGGGCAGGTAGATCACGCTGCCATATTAATCGTCTCCATCGATTATATCAATCGCTTTATCCGGCTTGAACGATGAGGCTCCAGCGCTTATGTGCAGCGCAGCATGGAGCGTGCCTTCATGCCAGTTTTTCGTTCCTCTCCAAAGCGATGGAAAGATGTGCACATGCTCACGATTGGTGACAGGCTTCCCGAGTTCAAGGTGTCGGTACAGCAAGGCGTGGACAAGCTTCCCGCCGGCGAGACACTGACCGACAAGGACCTGGTCGGCAAGTGGAAGATCCTCTTCTGGTGGCCCAAGGACTTCACCTTCATCTGCCCGACCGAGATCATCGGCTATGGCGAGCTGAAGCAGGCGTTCGCGGATCGGGACGCGATGCTGATCGGCGCTTCGACGGACACGGACTTCGTGCATTTCGCCTGGCGCAAGTCCGACGAGCGGCTGGCGGCCTGCGATTTCCCCTGGATTGCCGACAACAAGCAGGAACTCGCCAAGGCGCTGGGCATCCTCGACAAGGAAGCTGGCGTGGCGCTGCGGGCGACCTTCATCATCGATCCCAACAATGTGATCCAGCATGTGACGGTGAACGGCCTCAACCAGGGCCGGTCGCCGCAGGAAACGCTGCGCAACCTCGACGCGCTGCAGACGGACGAGCTTTGCCCGTGCAACTGGACGCAGGGGCAGGAAACGCTCAAGCCCGCCGCCTGAGGCGCAAGCCGTCGGGGCCGGGCGGCAGGCGCTGCCCGGCCCTTCCCTTTTTCCCCAAGCAACCGAACCCGGGCGTGGCTTGCGTCCGGGAAACAGGAGACATGACCATGGCGCTTGCCGATCTGGCCCAGACCCTGCCGGATTATGCGAAGGACCTGCGGCTGAACCTGTCCTCGCTGCTCAATGACCAGGCGCTTTCCGACCAGCAGAAATATGGCACCCTGCTTGCCTGCGCGCTTGCGACCGGGTGGAAGCCCCTGATCGCGGAAGCCGAGGCCGAAGCTGGCGCAAAGCTGTCGCCGGAAGCCGTGAACGCGGCCAGGGCAGCAGCGGCCATCATGGCCATGAACAATGTCTATTATCGCTTCACGCACCTCGCCTCGAACCCGGAGTACCAGACTCTGCCTGCAAGGCTTCGCATGAACGTGATCGGCGCGCCGGGGATCGAGAAGGCGGATTTCGAACTGTTCTGCCTTGCGGTTTCTGCGATCAATGGCTGCGGTGCGTGCATCGACAGCCACGAAAAGGTGCTGAAGCAGCACGGCGTGAAGACGGAGACGATCCAGGCCGCCGTGCGGCTGGCCAGCGTCGTGCAGGCGGTGGGTGCCACGCTGAAGACGCTATAGGCTTTCAGCTTCCGGCGTGGCACGACGCAGGGCATGCCATGGCGCCTGCTCCTTTCCCTGGTGCCTGCCCTGGCCGCTGCCTCGGGCGCGGCCGCGCAGGCGCTCTCGCCGGCCGAGATCGTGGCGGCCGCGCCCGAGTCGGCGTGGGTCGAGGTGCCGCCGGAAGACCTGCTGGTGTTCGACTTCGACGGCGGCAGAAGGATCGTCGTCGCGATGGCGCCGCAGGCAGCGCCCACCCATGTCGCGAACATCCGCCGCCTCGTCGCGGATGGGTGGTTTGCGCGGCATGCCGCAATCGTGCGCGTGCAGGAAAATTATGTCGTTCAGTGGGGCGACCCCACGGACAAGGCGGAGCTGCCGACGGGCCTCGCCAAGGCCCGGGATGGCTATGAGCAACCGGGCATACCGCAAGCGTTCCGCGCCCTGCCCTTTCCCGACGCCTATGGCGCGCGGGTCGGCCACGCGCGCGGCTGGGCGATTGCGACCGATGGCACGGCGCACTGGCTGCCGCATTGTCCGGAAATGGTGGGGGTTGGCCGGGACATGCCGCCGGACACGGGGAGCGGGGCGGAGCTTTATGCCGTCATCGGACATGGGCCGCGGCACCTGGACCGCAATATCGCGCTCGTCGGACGCGTCGTATTGGGCATGGAGCTTCTCTCGAGCCTTCCGCGCGGCTCGGGCCCACTCGGGTTCTACGAGAGCGGAGCCGAGCGGATTCCGGTTCGCTCGGCGCGGTTTGCCGAGAGCCTTCCGCCAGGCGAGCGGCCGCGACTGGCGTTGCTTGCGACCAACAGCGACTCGTTCGCTGCCTGGGTTGAGGCGCGCGCAAACCGGCGGGACGCCTTCTGTGTTCGCCCGGCAGGCAGCGCGGACATCTGCAATCTCCTCCCGCCGGCAAGACGCCTGATGCAACCGGAATAGGGGGCAGACGAGTCTGCCCCCGTCCGGTCAGCCGTGCCGGTCGCCGCCCACCATGCCCGACTGGCCAATTCCGGCGTTGCTCTTGGGCGTGCGGTCGCCGGCAATCACGCTGGAGCCAGCCCCGGTCGCGACGGCAAGGGGCGCCGAAGGCTCAGTCAGGTTCCGACGGATGCGACCATCGCGCGCGGCATCGTCATACCAGCGGTCGATGTCCGGACGTCGGGCATCGAAGCCTTCGAGCGCAGCGCTGTCATAGGCGGGTGCATCCCGGAAGCCTTCGCCGGCCATCCCGACCCGGTAGCCGCCGATGGTCTCGTCATAGTCGAGGGCGTCCCAGGGGAGCGGATGATATTTTTCCCCGATCCCCAGGAAGCCGCCAAAGCTCATGACGGCATAGGCGACTTCGCCCGTGCGCTTGTCGATCATGATCTCGGCGATGCTGCCGATCTTCTCGCCGTCCGGGTCGTAACAGGCGGTGCCTTCGACCTTGCTCGCGGCAATGAGCGCACGGGTTTCGTCCCGCGCCACATGTGTGTTCATGGGGGTCCTCCTTCGGATTTCCGGCGCTTCGCGTGCCGGACATGTAGTCAACGAAGGAAGCGCCCGGCCGTTCCCCCCGGCGCGCAAAAAAACCACCTGCCGCAGGAATTCCTGCTTGTCCGTCAGGCAGTTTTGCCTGTCTGGCCTTTCGGCCGCGCGCGCGGTATGGAGCTTGCCTGTCACGGGAGAGCCCATGGGCCTTGGTACATACCTCCAGAGCGTGAAGGCGCGCGATCCGGCGCCACGCTCGCGCTGGGAGATCCTGACATACCCCGGGGTCTGGGCACTCGGCTTCCATCGGGTGGCGCATGCGCTCTACCGGGCGGACCTGTTCCTTCTCGCCCGAATCGTCAATCATTTCAGCCGGTTCCTGACCGCCATCGACATTCACCCAGGTGCGCGCATCGGCCGCAACTTGTTCATCGATCACGGTTTCGTGGTGATCGGGGAGACGGCCGAGATCGGCGACAATGTGACGATCTACCAGGGGAGCACGCTGGGCGGTACCAATCCCACCTCGGGCCAGGGCGGCAAGCGGCACCCCACCATCGGCAATGACGTGGTGATCTCGCTGGGCGCTGCCATCCTCGGCCCCGTGACGGTCGGGGATGGCGCCAAGATCGGCGCGAACGCCGTTGTCACCAAGGATGTGCCGGCAGGCGCCACCATGGTCGGCATTCCGGCCAAGCCCATTCCTGTCGTGGTCAGGGACGAACCCGCCTTCGTGCCCTATGGCACGCCCTGCTCCGAGAAGTTCGATCCCGCAACCCAGCGCGTCGAGCTGCTGCGCTGCGAGATCGAGACATTGAAGGCAAAGCTCGAGGCGCTGGAGCGCCTTGCCGGCAAGGCGTCGGACGCCGCGTGACGGCGATCATTCCGCTCAGGAGTGCGCCTGGGCAGATCGTCTTCGAGCGCCAGGAGCTCGACGCCATCATGCAGCTCTATGGCCGCATGGTCGCAGCCGGCCACTGGCGGGACTATGCCATCGACTTCGGACGCGAGGTGGCTGTCTTCTCCGCCTTCCGGCGCGCAGCCGAGCGGCCGGAGTATCGGCTGGTGAAGGATCCGAGGCTGCGCGCGCGCCAGGGGCAGTATGCGCTGCTCTCCGAAGCAGGCGCGACGCTCAAGCGCGGCAATGACCTTGCCGCCGTGCTGGCGCCCGTTGCCCGCAAGCTCGTCAAGCTGGTCGAGCGGGCCTAGCCGAACAGTTCCTCGCGCGTGGGGTTGCGCCGGAGCGTGAGCCCGCCGTTTACCTGCAGTGCCTGGCCGGTCATGAAGCATTCGTCGGAGGCGGCAAAGACGGCAGCTGCCGCCATGTCCTCCACGGTGCCGATGCGGCCCAGCGGATATTCCTTCGCGAACTTCGCCTCGAGTCCGGGGACCTGCATGACGCCTGCTGTCATCGGGCTTTCCATGAGGCCGGGGACGAGCGAATTGGCGCGGATACCGTGCTTGCCATACTGGTAGGCGATGCAGCGGATGAGGGCATCGCCGGCGGCCTTGGTCGCGATATAGGCGGCATGAT
>JBDNCK010000016.1:0-13402 GCA_046719675.1 Sphingomonadaceae bacterium
CCGAGCCGGCGCCAGCAGCCGAGCCGGCGCCAGCAGCCGAGCCGGCGCCAGCCGCCGCCTCGCCAGCACAGACATTCGAGGAGCTCGCCGAGGCAGCGGCCACCACCCAGCGCAGCTTCCTCGAAAGCTGGTTTTCCGCCATGCCACCGGCTGCAACAGGCGGCTATGCTGCCTGGTTCGAGCCCTTCGCGCAATGGGCCGAAGCCGCGCGCGCTGCGCTCGATGCCGCCGGCAAGGCGCCCGCCCAGGATCTCGCCCGCGTGACGGGCGACTGGTGGGTGGACCAGCTGAAGCTCTGGGCAAGCTTCGTGTCGGGAAATCCGGAGGAGGCACCTGCCGCCGCGCGCAAGCCCGACCGCCGCTTCGCTTCCGAGGCGTGGGATGAGAACCCCCTCTTCGATCTCGTCCGCAAGAGCTATCTCGTCGCCAGCCACCATGTGAACGCCGCAAGCCATCTCTTCGAGCGCCTGTCTCCCGAGATGGCGGACCGGCTCCGGTTCCACACCAATCAGCTCGTCGAGGCGATGAGCCCGGCCAATTTCGCTGCGCTCAATCCCGAAGTGCTGAAGGCCGCGCAGGAAAGCGGTGGCCAGAGCCTGGTGAAGGGACTCGAGAATCTCGCCCGTGATCTTGCGCGGGGCAAGCTTACCATGACGGACGAGACGGCCTTCGAAGTCGGCCGCAATGTCGCCGCCACGCCGGGCAAGGTGGTGTTCGAAAACCGGATGTTCCAGCTCATCCAGTATGCGCCGACGACGCCGACAGTGCGCGAGATTCCGCTGCTCGTCTTCCCGCCCTGGATCAACAAATATTATATCCTCGATCTCACACCCGAGAAGAGCTTCATCCGCTGGGCCGTCGACCAGGGGCTCACCGTCTTCGTCGTGTCCTGGGCGCAGGGCTCGGAGAAGACGGCTGACGCGACGCTCGACACCTATGTGGAGGAAGGGTTCCTGACGGCGATCGAAACGGTGCGCGCGATCACGGGCGCGCCTTCGGTTCACGCCATCGGCTATTGCGTGGCGGGCACCACGCTTGCCATGGTGCTCGCCTGGCTTGCCGCGCGC
This sequence comes from Sphingomonadaceae bacterium, assembly GCA_046719675.1. Classification (GTDB taxonomy): domain Bacteria; phylum Pseudomonadota; class Alphaproteobacteria; order Sphingomonadales; family Sphingomonadaceae; genus Thermaurantiacus. The sequence goes on from JBDNCK010000016.1 coordinate 1,068, forward strand.
GGGGAGGCGGACAGGATCCGGACGGCCACCTTCTTCACCGCGCAGACCGATTTCGAGGATGCCGGCGACCTTCTGCATTTCGTCGACGACCAGATGCTCGCCACCATCGAGAAGCTTGGGGCAAACGGCGTGTTCGACGGCCGCTATCTGGCGCTCACCTTCAACCTGCTGCGGCCCACCGACCTCATGTGGAACTATGTGGTGAACAACTACATGCTGGGGAAGGACTATGTGCCCTTCGACCTGCTCTACTGGAACTCGGACCCGACGAACGTGCCGGCGAAGTGGCATCTCGACTATCTGCGGGACCTGTACCGCGACAATCGCCTGGCAAAGCCGGGTGGCGTGACCGTCCTCGGGATACCGATCGACCTCGATACGATCCGCACGCCCGCCTATGTCCAGGCCGGCCGCGAGGACCATATCGCGCCGGCCCGTTCGGTCTGGAAGCTGACCCGGCATCTGAAGGGCCCGGTGCGCTTCGTGCTGGCAGGTTCCGGGCATATTGCCGGCGTCGTGAACCCGCCGGCCGCGCAGAAATACATGTATTGCGCGCTTCCCGATGGCGAGCCGCTTCCCGAAACGTTCGATGCCTTCCTCGAACGTGCCAGCGAGACGAAGGGCAGCTGGTGGCCGGACTGGATCGCCTGGCTGAAGCCGCAGTCGGGCCAGGAGGTGCCGGCCCGCACGCCGGGCAGCGTCGAGGGCTATCCTGCCATCGAGGATGCGCCCGGCCGCTATGTGAAGGAGCGGATCGCCTGAGCAGATCCGACGGGCCGATCCTGTTTCTCGATTCGGGAGTCGGCGGCCTGACCGTCCTCGCAGCCGTCCGCGCCCTGCTTCCGCAGGCTCCCATTGCCTATTGTGCGGACACGGCCGGATTTCCCTATGGCACCCGCAGCGAGCCGGAAGTGTCCGCGCGGGTGGCTGGGCTCCTCGGGCGGCTGTCGGAACGGCTGCAGCCTTCGCTCATCGTCATTGCCTGCAACACCGCATCGACCATCGCGCTCGACTGGGTGCGCCCGGTGATTGCCGCGCCCATCGTCGGCACGGTTCCTGCCATCAAGCCGGCGGCCGAGCGCACGCGCACGGGGGTCATCGGCGTGCTGGGCACCGAGGCGACCGTGCGCCAGCCCTATGTCGACCGGCTGGTGGCCGACCATGCGCGCGGCTGCCTGGTGCTTCGCCACGGATCGGCCGCGCTGGTCGGGTTGGCGGAAGCGAAGCTGCGCGGGGAGGTGCCGTCCCGATCGGTCATCGCCGCCGCGCTTGCCGGCCTCACCGGCCAGCCGCACGCGGCGCGCATGGACCGGGTGGTGCTCGCCTGCACGCACTTCCCGCTCCTCGAGCCGGAGCTGCGCCTGGTGGCACCCGGCCTTGCCTTCGACCATGGCGCCGAGGGCATCGCCCGGCGCGTGGTTCATCTGCTTGGGGGCCACACGCCTGCACCGGCGCCACCGCGCTTCCTTGCTACCGGGCCCGCCTCGGCGCTTGCCTCGCTTGCGCCCGCGCTTAAGAGCCATGGCTTCGAGGCAATCGAACCCGTGGGGGCGCCATGACCATGACCGACGCCGAGCTTCTGGAGCGGATGCGCACCCGCATTCCGCCCACGGCGAAGCTGCTCGGCCAGGAGCTGCTGGCGCTCGATTCGGCTGCCGGCACGGTGCGGATGCGCTTCTTCGGTGCGCCGGACTTCTGCAACCCCATGGGCAATGTCCAGGGCGGGTTCCTGGCGGCGATGCTCGACGACGCGGCCGCCTTTGCCGTCATCGTCAAGTCCGGCCGGCGCATCGTCGTGCCCACCATCGAGTTCAAGGTGAGCTTCTTCGCGCCTGCCCGGATGAACCGGGAGATCCTCGCCGAAGGGCGCTGCCTGAAGCTCGGCCGCACCATCGCCTTTGCCGAATCGGACCTCCGGGATCCCGACGGAAAGCTGCTTGCGCGGCTTTCGACCTCCTGCGTGCCCACACCGCTCGAAGGCGAGGGATTCATGGTGGAGAAGGACAAGTGAGCGACATCCTCTTCGCGCGCGAGGGCCGGATCGGCATCGCGACGCTCAATCGCCCGCAGGCAATGAATGCGATCAACCGCGCGATGTGCGTCGCCTATCACCGGCAGCTGCTGGAATGGTCGCTCGAGCCCGAGATTGCCGCCATCGTCATCGAAGGAGCCGGCGACAAGGCCTTCTGCGCCGGCGGCGACATCGTCGCGCTCTACCATGCCGGCAGGGCCGGAAGCCCCGACTGGGAGAATTTCTTCTTCGACGAGTATCGCATGAACCAGGCGATCGGGGCATGCGCCAAGCCGCATGTCGCGCTCATCGACGGGATCACCATGGGCGGCGGGGTGGGGCTTTCCATCCACGGAACCTACCGGGTGGCAACCGAGCGCACGAAGTTCGCCATGCCCGAAACCGGCATCGGGCTCATTCCCGATGTCGGCGGGACGCACGCGCTGCCGCGGCTTCCGGGCGAGACGGGCGCCTGGCTGGCGCTCACCGGCGCGCGCCTGGGCGGCGCGGAATGCATGGCCGCCGGGATCGCTACCCACTACACGCCGTCCGGCAATCTCCCACTGCTCAAGGAACGCCTCGCCCACAGCCATGAACCGATCGCTGACGTGCTGGCGACCTTCGACACCGATCCCGGCCCCGACACGCTCACCCCCCTGCGGGACGGCATCGACTTCCACTTCAGCCATGACACGGTGGAAGACATCCTGCTTTCGCTCGACGACGGGGACGACTGGGCGCGCGAACAGGCGCGGATCATCCGCACCATGTCGCCCACCTCGTGCAAGCTCTCGCTCCACGGTGTGCGCGAGGGCGCCGGCGACAGCCTGGAGGCCTGTCTCAGGCGCGAATACCGGATGGTGTGCGCCATCCGCCATGGCCACGACTTCTTCGAAGGCGTGCGCGCGCTCCTGATCGACAAGGACAAGCAGCCGCGATGGGATCCCGCTGATCTCGCCGATGTCGATATCGCGCCCTATCTGCGCGCGCCGCCCTCCGGCGATCTCCACTTCGCCTGAAGGGCAAAGCCGGCGCCGGCGCGCGCGCAGCAGATGGAGGAACGGTTCGGGGGGCGGCTCGAGGACAGGCGGCCCGAACCGCCCGGCGCCTCCGCCAACCCCGGACCGGGGCCGGAGGCGCGCTCAGTCCTTCGACGCGGCAGCCGGCGCCTTCCGGCGCGACTTGCGGGCACGCTTCTTCGGTGCGGCCGGCGTGATCTCGAAGGCGAGGTGATTGTCCTTCAGGTGGACGCGCACTTCGCCGCCGTTCACCAGCTTGCCGAAGAGCAGCTCGTCGGCAAGCGGCCGCTTGATTTCCTCCTGGATGAGGCGGGCCATCGGCCGCGCGCCATAGAGCTTGTCATAGCCCCGCTCGGTGAGCCAGGCCTTGGCTTCGTCGGCGAGCGCAATGTGCACGTCGCGGTCGGCCAGCTGCAGCTCGAGTTCGAGCACGAACTTGTCGACAACGCGCGCCACCACTTCCGGCGGCAGATAGTCGAAGGGCACCGTCGCATCGAGCCGGTTGCGGAACTCGGGCGAGAACATCCGCTTGATCGCTTCCTGGTCCTCGCCCTCGCGCGTGGTGGCGCCAAAGCCGATCGCCTCGCGTGCCATGTCGGCCGCACCGGCGTTCGTCGTCATGATGAGGATGACGTTGCGGAAGTCGACCGTCTTGCCATGATGGTCGGTGAGCTTGCCGGCATCCATCACCTGCAACAGGATGTTGAAGAGATCCGGATGGGCCTTCTCGATCTCGTCGAGCAGCAGCACGCAATGGGGATTCTGGTCGACTGCATCCGTGAGCAGCCCGCCCTGGTCGAACCCGACATAGCCCGGCGGCGCGCCGATGAGACGGCTGACCGAGTGCCGCTCCATATATTCCGACATGTCGAACCGGTGCAGCGGGATCCCGAGAAGCGCTGCAAGTTGCCTTGCGACTTCCGTCTTCCCGACACCCGTGGGGCCGGAAAACAGGTAGGACCCGATCGGCTTGTTGGGGTCGCGCAGCCCCGCGCGTGACAGCTTGATGGCAGAGGCCAGCTGCGTGATCGCCTTGTCCTGCCCGAAGACCACCCGCTTCAGATCCTGTTCGAGCGTGTGCAGCAGCTTCTTGTCGTCGGTCGAGACCGACTTGGGCGGGATGCGCGCCATCGTCGCGACCACGGCCTCGATCTCCTTGACGCCGATGGTGCGCTTGCGCCTGGCCTCGGGGACCAGCATCTGCGCCGAGCCCGATTCGTCGATGACGTCGATCGCCTTGTCGGGCAGCTTGCGGTCATTGATGTAGCGGGCCGAGAGTTCGACGGCGGACTTGATGGCATCGGGCGTGTAGCGCACCCGGTGATGCTTCTCGAAGGCAGACTTGAGCCCGGTCAGGATCTTGACCGTGTCCTCGACCGTGGGTTCGTTCACGTCGATCTTCTGGAAGCGGCGCAAGAGCGCGCGGTCCTTCTCGAAATGGTTGCGGAATTCCTTGTAGGTGGTGGAGCCGATGCAGCGGATCGTCCCGCCCGAAAGCGCGGGCTTGAGCAGGTTCGACGCATCCATCGCCCCGCCCGACGTAGCCCCGGCGCCGATCACCGTGTGGATCTCGTCGATGAACAGGATGGCATGCGGCAGCTTCTCGAGCTCGGAGACGACATTCTTCAGCCGCTCCTCGAAATCACCGCGGTAGCGGGTGCCGGCCAGGAGCGCACCCATGTCGAGCGCGTAGATCACGGCCGGCTTCAGGACGTCGGGCACATTGCCTTCCACGATCTTGCGGGCGAGCCCCTCGGCGATCGCCGTCTTGCCGACGCCCGGATCGCCCACGTAGAGCGGATTGTTCTTGGAGCGCCGGCAGAGGATCTGGACGGTGCGGTCCACTTCCGAATCGCGCCCGATGAGCGGGTCGATCCGGCCAGCGCGCGCCTTCTCGTTCAGGTTGACGGTGAACTGCTTCAACGCCGATTCGGGCTGCTTGCGGCCGTCGGGCTTCTTCTCCTCGCGGGGCTGCTCGCCCTCGTCCGAGCCGCGCGGAGTCTTGGGATCCGACATGCCGGGCGCCTTGGCAATGCCGTGGCTGATGTAGGAGACGGCATCGAGGCGCGTCATGTCCTGCTGCTGCAGGAAATAGACGGCGTGGCTCTCGCGCTCGGAGAAGAGGGCGACGAGCACATTGGCGCCCGTCACCTCCTCGCGGCCGGAGGACTGCACATGCAGGATCGCGCGCTGGACGACCCGCTGGAAGCCGGCCGTCGGCGACGGGTCCACGCTCGAGTCGGCGCGCAGTGACCCGAGCTCGGTGTCGAGATAGCGCGTGACCTGGCCGCCCAGCTCCTCGAGATCCACGCCGCATGCCTTCATCACGACCGACGCATGCGCGTCGGCCGTCAGCGCAAGCAGCAGATGTTCAAGGGTGGCATATTCGTGGCGACGCCGACTGGCTTCGGCAAGCGCGTTGTGCAGGGTGGTTTCCAGCTCACGCGAAAAGGATGGCATGCGCGTCTCCGACAGGACCATGGGGACCCCCATGGTTCACGGCTTGAATGTCACCCTCCTTCAGCGAAAGTGCAAGGGGGCGCGCCGCGGCAAAGACGCTCGCACGACGAAACGGGCGCTTCGCGGGCCGCGCGGCCGGTGGCCCGGGCAGGTGAACACGGGCGCCGGAGCCCGATCCCTCCGACGCCCGGAATTCATCCGCCTTTGCTTGATCCAGCCGACCCTGAAATCAGCAGACCCTGAACACATCAGACCCTGAGCGCGACCCCCGGGGCGGTTCTGCTTCTTTGCCGCAATCGATTTAACAATTCAACCCTCGAAGATGGGGCCGGTCGTGCGGGCGGACCGTTCCGACGCACGGCACAGGACAAGCATGGCCGGGACGAATCGGCTGAAACAGGATAAGGATGCGCCTGGGGGAGGGCAGGCCATGGAATCCTTCAAGCTGGTCGCCTGGAACATCGAGTGGTGCGATCGCCTGCTGACAGCCCTTGCCGGCGAGGGTGCGGCACGCGCGGCCGCCGAAACGCGGGCGGATGCCATCGCCAGCCAGATCCGTCTCATGGATCCCGACATCCTGCTGGTGACGGAAGGGCCGCGCGGCGAGGCGCGCGCGCAGGAATTCTTCGCCCGGGTCACCCCTGGATACCGGCTCGTCACCCGCGGCGACGACCGGCTCTACCTGCTGCAGGGGCAGCAGTGGATCTGGTTCCTGGTGCGCGAAGGCCTGCCGATGGAGTGCCGCCTGCTGCACACCGACCGTTTCGAGGGGCTGACGGCGGCTGGGTCCGGCGGCTTCTATGGTCGTACCTGGCCGGTTGCCATGCCGCGCTTTGTGCGAAGCGTGGATCCCGATGGCGCCGCGACCCTCGGCTATGAGCCGGACCGTCCGCATCGCCACTACCGCACGCCCCAGGTGCTGCTGGTGGATCTCGAAGGGTTTCGCTTCGAAGTGATCGGCTGTCACCTGAAGTCGAAGCATATCGGGATGTTCACCCCATCGGGCATCCTTGCGCCCGACGGTTTCCGGAAGAACCCCGAGTTCGTCGCGAGAGTGGTCGAAGCGCGCGCCAAGCTCTCGTCCGAGGCCGCGAACGTCCGGGCCTACATCGAGGCCCGGTTCCTCGAGGATGACGCGTTTCCCGTGATCCTCGCCGGCGACCTGAACGACGGGCCAGGCAAGGAGCGCGTGGAGCGGCAGTTCATGCTCCACGACCTTGTCTCCAACATCCAGGGGGATGTCTTCTTCGCTTCGCGCTTCCTCAATCATGCGCTGTTCGACATGCCGGACGAGCAGCGCTGGACGGCCCGCTTTCGGGACCGCCTCGATCCCGGACGCCGGCCCGAGATCCTCATCGACCATATCCTCTTCACCCAGGCCTGGACGGGCTCGGACCGGCATGGGTGCGCGCCCTTCCGCGCGCTCAGCCAGGGCGGAACGGTTGAGCATGGCGCCCATCATCTCGCCAATGCCGCGCTGCCGGCCGCGCTTACCACCAGCGATCACCGGCCCGTCTCGATGCGCTTTGCCCGGCGCGCTGCCGCTCGCGGGTCAGGTGGCTGAGGAGGCCTGCGCCTGCTCCCGCTGCTGCCGGCGCAGCGACAGCCCGACGAGCCCGAAGCCGATGATCAGCATCGTCCAGGTCTTGGGCTCGGGGATGATGCCCGTGGTGGTCGGAAGCCCGATGCCCGAGGCGCCCTTCATCCCGAGCTCGGGCGAATCGAGCGACTGGTAGCGCAGGACGAAATTGTCGAGGCTGACGAGCGCTGGCGCGCTGGAGAAGGCAAGGCCGAAGCTGCCGGTGCCGGGAAGCGCCCCGAGGCCGACGCCGCCGCCGCCGCCGCCCGCGCACTGGCCACCGCCGCCACCGGCGCGCACGCAGAAGTCAACCGGACCAAAGCCGGGGACATTGCCGGAACCGGTGCGGTTGAAGGCGCCAGAGGCGGTGCTGCCCGACAAGCGGAACGCGCCGCCCACGTCGAAACCGAAGCCGGAGACACGCGCGCCCGTCATCGGTGCGGCAGACAGGTTGGCCAGGCTGTAGTCGAAGCGGGCGATGTTGCCGGTGAAGCCCGTGAAGACGAGGGTCAGGCTGGCGCCAAGCCCGGGCACGGGCGTGCTGCCGCCCAGATAGGCATCCGAACGGCCATCGAAGGCCAGCGTGACCGTGTCGCCCGGCGCGAAGCTGAGGACGGCTGCGGCAGGCGTGGCGGCAAGCAGTGGGAGCGAAAGGCAAAGGGCACGGATCATGGCCACCTCCGCCATCGTTAACGGCGCGGTCGCCAAAGCTTGCCATCGCGCTCACAGGAAAAAGGGGCGCCCGGCGCGCGCCGGGCACCCCCTCGTTGCGTGGACCGATCGGCGGGCGCTCAGGCCGCCAGCGCGGCGCGGCGGCGGCGCATGGCCGCCCCCACCAGCCCGAAACCGGCGATCATCATCGCCCAGGTGCCAGGCTCGGGGATGACATTCATCTCGAGGAAAAAGCCGACCGTGTGGTTGTCGCTTTCATAGCCGCCACCGCCGATCTGGAAGATCCGGATCTGGTCATAGGTGATGCCCGGCTTGAAGTAGATGTTCAGGAAGGCATAGGGCTCGTTGGGGTTGCCACCGAGGAAGGGGGCATTCGGGTTCCCGCAATAGGGGCCGCCGGGGCAGGCGCCCACCGCGCTGCTGACATTGGCCGGCGTGATCTCGCCGAGCGACGTGCCGCCCGAGAAGAACTCGATGCGGTTGCCGCCGTCGAGCGCGGAAAGCCAGAAGCCGAAATAGTTGAGGCCCGATTCCAGGGTCGTCGTGAAGCTGATGTCGATGACGTTGAACGGCGCCTGGAAGTTCGAGAAGGTCACGATGTGCTGGCCGCTGCCCCCGGCCGACCCGAACACATTGGGGCCATCGATGCGGCCGCCGGTGTAGGTCGCCTGGATGACGCCGCCGGTGCCGAAATCGGTCGTGAAGCCGCCGTTCAGGCCGAGCGGCACGTTCTCGAACCGCTCGACACCCTTCACATCGAAGACCGCCGTCGAATTCTGAACGCCCGGCAGCTCGAAGAGAACGGTGAAGTTGCCGAGATCGAGCGCGAGCGCGGCGGAAGGTGTTGCCAGCGCGACGGCGCCGGCGAGGAGAAGGTGACGCATGAAACACTCCCTTGACGGGCCGGATAGCCCGGACGCCGAGGGACGTGCAAGAAGCGTGCCAACTGGGCCTGTCGCCCGAAAGCAGCAGGTTAGATAGTTAACAGCATTGCGAAGTGTCAAGAAATCTTACGGATCGCCTGCCCTTTGCCCCGCTGTCCAACGGTCTAGAGCGGCTTCAACTGGTTGAAGGGCGTGTCCTTGTCGGGCCGCAGGTCCCCGGGCAGGCCCAGCACCCGCTCGGCGATGATGTTGCGCAGGATCTCGTCGGTGCCGCCGGCGATCCTGAGGCCCGCCGACCACATGTAGCTGCCCTGCAGCTTTTCGAGGTCCGAGCCGGGTTCGACGGCGAGGCCCGCCCCTTCGGCCAGATCGAGCGCGAAGGCCGCCATGTCCTGCATGGTCTTGGCCACCACCACCTTGGAGATCGACTGCTCCGGCCCCGGAATCGCCCCCTTCGACAGCGCCGAAAGTGCGCGCATCTGGGTGAGCTTCACGCCTTCGTCCGCGATGTAGGTGGCAGCGATCCGCTGGCGCACGTCGGCGCGTTCGAGCGCCGGGCCGCTGTCGGTCTCCACGCCCTTGGCCACTTCCATCAGCGTGCGATAGCCCGGCGCGTGGCGCGGCTTGCCGCCAACGGCCAGGCGCTCGTGCATGAGGGTGGTGAGCGCCACCTTCCAGCCGTCGCCGACGGCGCCCAGCCGGTGCGTGTCGGGAATGCGCACGTCGGTGAAGAAGACTTCGTTGAAGTCGGACGAGCCGGACATCTGCCGGATGGGCCGCACCTCCACGCCGGGCGCCTTCATGTCGACGATGAACATGGTCAGGCCCTTGTGCTTGGGCGCCTCGGGATTGGTGCGGGTGACGACGATCCCATAGTCCGAGCGGTGGGCGAAGCTCGTCCAGACCTTCTGGCCGTTGACCACCCAGTCGTCGCCGTCGCGCTCGGCCTTCGTGCGGATGGAGGCAAGGTCGGAGCCGGCGACGGGCTCGGAGAAGAGCTGGCACCACACCTCCTCGCCGCGCAGGGCCTTTGGCACATAGCGGGCGATCACCTCCGGGCTGCCATGGGTGAAGACCGTCGGGATGCACATGCCCAGCCCGATCGAATAGAGGCCGGTGGGCACATAGGTGCGGCTTTCCTCCTGGTTGAAGATGATCTGGTGCATCGGGGAGAGACCCTGGCCGCCCACTTCCTTTGGCCAGGTGAGGCCGACATAGCCGGCATCATGCTTCTTCGCCTGCCAGGCCTTGGAGCGGGCCACGAACTCGTCGAGGCCCCAGGGCCTGGCCGGCGGCTCGAGATATTCGCCGGCATTGGCTTCGATCCAGGCGCGCACCTTCGCGCGATACTCGGCCTCTGCCGGCGTGTCGTTGAAGTCCATGCGTCCTTCTCCCTCGTCTCGTCTGCCTCAGGCCGCGGCCCGGTTCCTGAGCTCCAGCGCGCGGACCAGCCGGTCCGCCCAGTGGTTGCGGCTGCCGAGGCTGCCGGCGATCTGGCGATTGCGCCGGTAGTAGAGCTGGCAGTCATGCTCCCAGGTGAAACCAATGCCGCCATGCAGCTGTACGGCTTCCTCGGCAGTGAAGGCCAGCGCATCGAGTGACGCAACCCTGGCCGCGCTTGCCGCCTGCGCCAGTTCCGGCGCGCCCGAGCCCCAGGCCCAGCAGCCGTGCATGGCATGCGCCCGGGCCAGCTCGCCCTTGATGTACATGTCGGCGAGCTTGTGCTTGACTGCCTGGTAGCGGCCGATCCGCAGGCCGAACGCCTGCCGGTCCCTGGCGTAGGCGAGCGTCATCTCCATGGCAGCCGCCGCGGTTCCCAGCGCTTCCCAGGCGTGGAGCACGGCCAGCTGCTCGGCGAGCGTCACCCAGTGGGCGGCGCTTCCCAGCGGCTCGGCCGCAGCGCCATCGAGGCGGATGCGGGCCGAGCGGCGGACGAGATCGAGCGTCTCGGCTGGCTCGACCGCAGCGCCTGCCAGCGGCACCAGCGCCATCGCCGGGCCATCGTCGCTGGCAACCGTCACCACGGCAAGCGTTGCTGCCAGCCCGTCGGCAACGGGCGCCTTCGTCCCCGAGACGGTGCCGCCGGAAAGGCGCGTGGCCGGCATGGCGGCCGGCGACTTCGCCCCTTCCGCCCAGGCAAGGCAGCCGATGGCCTCGCCGCTGGCAAGCTTCGGAAGCCACTCGGCCTGCTGCGCCGGCGAGCCGGCCAGAAGCAGCGCCTCGATCACCGCCATCGTCGAAAGCAGCGGCACGGGGGCAAGGCTGCGGCCGATCTCCTCGGCAAGCACACAGGCCTCGTCCGCGCCCAGCCCCAGCCCGCCATGGGCTTCCGGCACGCGCGCCGCCGGCCAGCCCTGGGCGACCACCTTCTCCCACAGCGCCCTGTCGAAGGGCGTATCGCCTTCCATCGCGCGGCGGGCAACGGCGGGTCCGGCCTCGGCATCGAGGAACTTGCGCGCGGCCTCGCGCAGGGTCTTGGCGTCATCCGACAGGTCGAAATCCATGGGGCCTCCTCAGGGGACCGGACTAGGGGGCCGCCGGCCATCCTTGTGCCTGTCGATTGCGGGAGGATTCACGCGAGGTAGGGCCGCTCGCGATACCATTTCGTGATCACATACTTCGTTCCGCGATAGACCTTCATGCCGGCGTGCAGCGTCTCGAAGTTGGGCCGCCCGTGGCCGTCCAGATTGTGCCAGGCAAGGAGCTTGCCCGTCTCCGGCTGCACCGTCTTGCCGATCCGCTTGAACCGGGTTGCGCCGCCGGCCTCGGGCACGTTCAGATAGACCATGAGCGTCCAGGTGCGCTGGCCCGAGCGGGCGCAGAACCGCTCATAGTCCGGCCCGTCGGGCTCATAATAGTCGGTGTGGAACTTGAATTCCTGGCCCGGCGCATAGCGCTGGCCCTGGATCTGTTCGCCATGGCTGTGCGGCTGGCCGGCAATCGCATCGAGCAGCGCATCCACCCGCGCGACCAGCGGATCGCCGGGATCGAGCATGCAGGTCTCCGAGGTGCGGTAGAGCGGATCGCCGTTGGCGTCTGCCACCAGCGAGGGGCGGCGGTCGGCATCGATCCGCTGCATCAGCTCGGCGCAGGTGTCGGGGTCAAGAAAATGGCGCCGGATATAGAGGGTGAGCCGGCGGTCGGGCACCTTCTGGCAGCCCGCGAACGGCTGGACCTCAGTCATCGCTGCCCCCGCCTCACTCACCGCCGCCCCCACCGCCGCCATCGCCGCCTCCACTCCCATCGCCGCCATCCCCCCAGCCGCCCGTCGCCCCGCCGCCCCCGAACAGGCCGCCGCCCGCGGTTGCGCCCCCTGTCGCAGAACCGGCTCCGTCACCACCGCCGGAGACTGCCCGTTTTGCTGCAGGCTGCCGCCGCCAGCCGAAGGCAAGGCTGAGCAGGATGAGGAGAAGACCTGCTGCGGCGAGCAGCACGCCCAGGGGCAGCGTCACTGCGCCTGCAACCAGCAGGGCGGCGCCGGCGATGATGCCGGCCCCGGCCCAGCCGGCAAGCGCGAGAACGCGTGCGCCCTGCGGGCCGTCCGGCAGCTCGTGTTCCCGGGCGTCTGGCATCACGCGTCCGGCCTCTTGCGGCCGAAGTTGCGAATGGCAAGCCAGACGCCGCCAAGGGCCGCGATCGCGGCTGCCACCGCAACGAGCAGGCGGGTGAGCGATTCGGTGGGCGCCTGCACGGCTTCGAGAAGGCCGCTC
>JBDNCK010000158.1:0-5012 GCA_046719675.1 Sphingomonadaceae bacterium
GGCACGAAGACGCTTCGGCCGAGCAGATGACCTGCCTCGGCCCCGGCATCGACCACCCGGCCCACGGATTCATAGCCCGGCACCAGCGGGTAACCAAGGCCGGGGAAGGGCGGCATGGTGCCCGAAAAGAGAAGCCGCTCGGTGCCGGTCGAGATGCCGCTCCAGCAGACTTCCACGAGACAGTCGGCAGGGCTCATCGGCAGCAGGGCGAGGCGGCGAAGCGAGATCGCCTCCGGCCGGTCAAGCACGACTGCCAGCGTATCCATCCGGTTGCTCGGCCTCCACCTGTCCCATGTCCGGCTGCGACCCTTCTGGAACTGGCAGCCGAATCCTTGCGAAGTCACCTTAACTTCACACAACAGGCTGTCAAGTTGGATTTACACCCGGGGCGGGCGGGCAGGCTTGCGTGCGACAAGAACCCGCGCCAGCACGGGAAGCGGCGTTCCCTCCTCGCGCACCTGATGGAAGCCTGAAGCCCTCAGCATCGTGCGCAGTTCCCGCGCCGTGCGCGGGCGGCCCGATCCCATCGCCCTCAGATAGAAGGCAAAATAAGCGCCAACCCCGCCAGAGCCGCGGGTGCCGGCCATGGGCTCGCAGACGATGAGGCTGCCGCCCGGCTCAAGGGCGGCATGGCATTTTGCCAGGAGATCCTCTGCCACGGGATCATCATGGTCGTGCAGGATCCGCACCAGCGTGATGCAGTCCGCCCCGGGTGGCAGGCTCTCCTCGCGGAAGTTCCCGCCGATGACTTCGGCGCGGTCTGCCAGCCGATGGCGGGCGCGGGCTGCGACGTCGGGCAGATCGAACAGCCGCAGCCGCAGGTGGGGGTGCGCGGCGTTGGCGGCAAGGAGGAAGGCCCCTTCGCCGCCGCCTACATCCATGAGCAGCCGGTGCGACCGGAAATCGTGGGCGGCAAGCAGCTGCGCAGCGATGAGCGGCTGCGAGGCTGCCATCAGCGCGGAATAGGGCCCGGCCTCGCCCGCGGTGCCCCTGGCATAGGGCCAGAAGCGGGCAAGGGCGCCGGCGCCAGGCGGCCCGCGCAGAAAGGCCAGGGGATCCGCAAGATCCTGCCACAGCAGATGATGATGGGCGATCATCGCGGCAGCGCCCGGATTGGCGAGCAGTTCCGCGCCGGCCGCACCCAGCATGACCCGGTTGCCCCGCGCCCAGCGCAGCAGGCCCACGCCTTCGCCGGCAACCAGCAGGGTTCGGGTTGCTTCCTCGGACAGGTCGCAATGCTGCGCTGCGCCCTCGAGGGTCAGCGGGCCCGAGGCGAGCCGGGCAAGCAGCCCGGTCTCGATCAGCGCCTTCACCACCTGGGAATAGACGAAGCCCGCCGTCAGGTCGAACAGGCGCCCGGCGCGCGCCCGGCCGATCGCCCGCCCGCCTGGAAGCTGCACGGCCCGGCGCTGGAAGCCGGGGCTCGCCAGCAGGCGATTGCGAAGCCCGATGAGCGTATCCCGGAGCGCCATCCAGCCCTGTTTCTAGTCGGCGACAGCAAGGAGTGTCCAGAAAAGTTGACAAATCCGCGTCTGGACGGTCGCGCCGGGTATCGCAGGGCCGGCAACCCCGCTAGACAGGCGGCATGGAGCCGCGGGCGCGGGAGAGGGTGGTGGTGATCGGCGCCGGTCTGGGCGGGCTGGCCGCTGCCCTTCCGCTTGCCGCGCGCGGCCTTGCCGTCACCATCGTCGAGGCAGGCGAGCTGCCCGGAGGAAAGGCGCGGGCGCTAGAGGTGGGGGGGCGGGCCGTGGCCAGCGGGCCGACGGTCTGCACGCTCCTGCCGGTCATCGAGGCGGCCTTCGAGGATGCCGGCGCATGCCTTGCCGATCATGTCCGCCTCACGCGCGCGCAGATTCTCGCCCGCCACGCCTGGCATGACGGCAGCCAGCTCGACCTGCATGCCGACCCGGCCCGATCGGAAGCGGCGATCGCGGCCTTTGCCGGAGCCGGGGAAGCGCGGGCCTTCCGTGCCTTCCTGGCCGAGGCCGCGCGGATCCACCGCACGCTGGGGCCCGTCTTCCTGCATGAACAGAAGACGATGCCCTCCGGTCTCTCCTGGCGACTCGGTGCCCGGCGGGTGGGCGATCTGCTGGCGCTGCGCCCCTACACACCGCTGTGGACGGCACTTTGCGGCCATTTCCGCGATCCGCGGCTTGTCCAGCTGTTTGCCCGCTATGCGACCTATGCCGGCGCCTCGCCCTTCCAGGCGCCGGCCACCCTGATGCTCATCGCCCATGTCGAGGCCGAGGGCGTCTGGCTGGTGGAGGGCGGAATTGCCGCCCTCGCCGGGGCATTGGCGGAGCTTGCATGCCGGAAGGGGGCAAGCATCCGCTATGGCACGTCTGCCGTCGGGCTGTTGCTGAACGGCGCGCGGGTGGCAGGTGTCCGGCTGGCAGGCGGCGAAATCCTTGCAGCCGATCATGTCGTCTTCAACGGCGATCCGTCCGCGCTTGCCGAGGGTGCGCTCGGCGCAGAGGTGGCGCGCGCCTTCGTGCCGACGCCGCGCCGCGCCCGCTCGCTCTCGGCCTTCACCCTGTCGCTAGTTGCCGACTGCAGCGGCTTTCCGCTCTCGCACCACAATGTCTTCTTTTCCCGCGACTATCGGCGCGAGTTTGCCGCGTTGCGCGCAGGCGCCATCCCCGAGGATGCCACGATCTACATCTGCGCCGAGGACCGGCCGGCCCACGCGGCGCCCGCGCCGGCGGGGCCGGAGCGGCTGCTTGCCATCCTCAATGCGCCTGCCTTCGGCGACGTGCGCACCCTTTCCAGCCAGGAGATCGACCGATGCACGACAGGGGCGCTCGAGACGCTCGCGCGGATAGGCCTCAAGGTGGAACCGCGGGCGCTGCGTGCCACGCAGCCGTCGGACTTCGCGCGTCGCTTCCCGGGGACGGGCGGGGCGATCTACGGTCGGGCCTCGCACGGGCCGACGGGGGCGTTCCGGCGCCCGGGCGCGCGGACGCGGATTGCGGGGCTGTTCCTGGCGGGTGGCGGCGTGCATCCGGGGGCGGGCGTGCCGATGGTGATGCTCTCGGGCCGGCTGGCCGCCGAAGCCCTGCTGGCGGACCGTGCTTCGATGTCCCGGTTCGGCCGGGTGGCTATGCCTGGTGGTATGTCGATGCCCTCTCCGCCGACCGGCGCTTCGGCCTCACCCTGATTGCCTTCATCGGCAGCGTCTTTTCCCCCTATTACCACTGGTCCGGGCGCGGCGACCCGGAAAACCATGTGGCCCTCAACGTTGCCCTCTATGGGGTGCGGCCCGGCTGGGCGATGACGGAGCGCAGCCGCTCGGCCCTCCAGCGCACGCCCGACCATCTGGCCATCGGCCCGTCTGCCCTGTCGTGGAACGGCGATCACCTGGCAATCGAGATTCAGGAGATGACCTTTCCCATTCCCTCGCGCTTCCGCGGAACGGTGATCGTGCGGCCGCGGGCCCTGGTGAACAGGGACTTCCCGCTCGACCCGGCGGGCCGCCATGTCTGGCAGCCGCTTGCCACCCGCGCCGATGTCGAGGTGAGGATGCGCGCGCCCGGGCTCTCCTGGCGGGGCGAGGGCTATTTCGACAGCAATTTCGGGGACGAGCCGCTCGAGGCGGGCTTCCGGATCTGGCACTGGTCGCGCGCGCACCTGAAGGACCGGGAGGTCGTTCTCTATGAAGGCGCCCGCCGCGATGGCAGTCGCTTTGCCCTTGGCCTCGGGTTCGGGCGCGACGGCGACGTCTCGGAGGTGCCGCTGCCGCCGGAAGTGGCACTGCGGCGCACCCTGTGGCGGATGCCGCGCCACACGCGCGCGGATGCCGGCGCCGACGTCAGGATCCGCCGCACCTGGGAAGACACGCCCTTCTATGCGCGCACGGCCCTTTCCACCCGCCTGTTCGGCGAGACGGGTGATGCCGTCCATGAGAGCCTGTCGCTCGACCGGCTGCGCAGCCCCGTGGTCAAGCTGATGCTTCCCTACCGGATGCCGCGGGTCATCGGCTGGGGTCGGGGCTGACGTTCGGGCGGGTGTCCGTCGCGCGCGGGCACACGACAGGTGCCAGCGCCTCGACAAGGGCCGGCACCAGCAGCCGTTCCATCGCCTCTGCCGTCGGGTGGGATCCGTCGGGCACAGCTCTGCGCAGCGCCTCGTCATCGAGCGCATACCAGGCTGGCGTCGTGTCGATGACGCTTGCTCCCGTCTCCTCGGCAAGCGGCCCGTAGAGGGCGCGATAGGCGGCAAGAAAGGGCCGCTCGCGCGCTTCGGCGCCATGCACGCGAGTCATGGTGACCAGCACCGGGGCAGCGCCTGCGGCCTGTGCCGCCCGGATCATCTGCGCATGCCGCCGCCGGCTTTCGGCAAGGCCTATCATCCGGCCGACATGCGCATCATTGGCAGCAAATTCGATGAGGACGATCTGGGGACTCGGCGCGCGCGCGAGCCGCGCCAGGAGCGACGGCTCGCCCCAGCGGGACGAGGCGCCAGGAAGCGCCAGCTTCTCGATCGTGACCGGGCTGCCGCGGCACTGGGTGAGCGCGGCTGCCAGCTTCCCGGTCCAGTCGCCCTGGGCGGTCAGCGATGTGCCGGCGGCAATCACCCGGAGAGGTGCCGGCGGCGGCGGCACCGTCAGCCGGAGGCTGGTGGCGGGCGGGTCCGATGGCGCGAAGGCGCCAAGGCGCCAGAGCAGGAGCACCGCAAGCCCGGCAAGCAGGGCGCCGGCCAGAAGCAGCGCGCGCACGGCTCAGTTGCGCGGCACTGTCGGCGTGCCGGGCGGCGGCAGCCGGACCGCCTGCCTGCGGGCCGAGGCAAGCGCCATGGTCTTGCCGTCGCTGGTCCGCGACAGGCTGGCCACATAGCGCAGAACCCCTTCCGCTTCGTCGAGCGCGTGCAACCGGAAGCGCAGCACCTCTCCCGGGTCGGCATTGGCGAAATAGCAGATGTCGCGCGCGACGAGGCTCATCTCGGAGAAGAAGCGCGGGCCGACATGGCGCCGCACGCACAGCTCGAAGATCGTCGGATAGGCCGCGAAATAGAGA
>JBDNCK010000159.1:0-5000 GCA_046719675.1 Sphingomonadaceae bacterium
ATCTGTGATGACCAGGCCGGCGGGATCGACAATGACGCCCGAGCCGAGCGAGTTCGCCACCCTTGGCTGGCCTTCGAAGAGGGTGAAGAACCCACCCATGCGCGCGCGGTCGCGGACCACCGTTTCGGTGAAGATATTGACGACGGCCGGCTGCACGGCACGGGCCACCGGCGCGAAGGAGAGCGTCACCTGCTGGCTCGACGCCGGGACCGTCCGCACCTTCTCCCGAGTCGCTTGTGCCGGCGCAGGCACTGCGGCGGTGTCCTGCCGGTCCAGCGCGATCTGGGCGACCACCAGGCCGCCTGCGACGAGCGCTGCAACAGCAAGCGTCGTGCGCAACGCGGGCATCAGCATTCCTGCCTTCTTTCAAGCATGTTCGACCTTCCGGCTGGCTCGCGGAAAGGCGCTTAAGCGCGGCTGAATGGCACCGTTAACCATGACTGCGGCAGGCCAGAACCTTGCCCCGACTTTACAGTTCGACTTCGGAGGCGCACCATGCACGTTCCCGCCACGGCAAGGCAATGGCGCATGATGCAGGATCAGGGAGGGCCGGGCGAAGCGCTGGACGCGCCTGCGAGCAGCGCAGCGCCGGCCCGCTGGCAGATGCCACCCGATACGGCCTTCCGCGCTGCCGGCGGGCACGCATGAGCCGCCATTTCCGCCGCCTCGACACCGCGCTTCTGCTGCGCGCCTATGCCGCCGGCCTCTTCCCCATGGCCGACACGCGCGATTCCCCCGATGTCTTCTGGGTGGAGCCGCGCCGCCGCGGCCTCATTCCCCTCGACACCTTCCACCTTTCGCGCTCGCTGGCGCGCACGCTCCGGCGCGAGCGGTTCCGCCACACGAGGGACCGCGCGTTCGAGCGGGTCATCGCCGCCTGCGCGGAACCGGCCCCCGGGCGCGAACAGAGCTGGATCAACTTCACGATCGAGGATGCCTATATCCGGCTGCACCGCGAGGGCCATGCCCACAGCATCGAAACCTGGGACGAAGACGGCAACCTGGTGGGCGGGCTCTATGGCGTGCGGCTGGGCGGCGCCTTCTTCGGCGAAAGCATGTTCAGCCGGGCAACCGATGCCAGCAAGGCAGCGCTTGCGCATCTCGTGCTGCGGCTGCGGCTCGGCGGCTTCACCCTGCTCGACACCCAGTTCTGGACCGCCCATCTCGGGACGTTCGGCGCCGTCGAAGTGAAGCGGGGACGCTATCTCGTGCTTCTGGCCGACGCGCTGGGTGTACTGGGGGACTGGGGCGCACTCGATGCGCGCACGGGTCCCGAGCCCTTGGGCACCCGGATCGTGCAGCTTCTGAGCCAGACATCATAGTCGGCATGCCGCAGCGGATTGAGCGAGGGGCTCTGCGCGAACATCCAGCCCGAGAAGATCCGCCGCCAGCGCTGATTGGCGCCGCCCGCCCCGCGCGGGCGGGCATCGAGCTGCACGAAGGCGCCGGTCAGGGGCCGCTCGTGCGGCTCGCTTTCCTCGCAGGTGAAGAGCTGGCCGCGCAGATTGCCGAAGGCGAACGTCTCACCGGGCTGCAGCGACACCTCGCGCGACTCGCCGGTGCGCTTGTCGAGCAGGCCAAGCACCGCCGTTCCGTCCCCCGGAGGCCCGGGCGTCGGGGCCTGCGCCAGCGCGGGCGTGGCAAGCAGCAGCAGGAGGAGACCCCTCATTCGGGCGGCGCACCTCCCCCCGTGCGGTTGATGACGCTGCCCACGAGGCTCATGAGATCGGTTGCCCCCTGGGTTTCGAGGATTTCGTCGCCTGGACCAAGCACATCCTCGTCGCCACCGGGCATCAGCGCGATGAAGCTGCCGCCGAGCAGGCTCTCGCTGGTGATCGCCGCGGCCGAGTCGGCCGGCAGCTTCACCCGCCGGTCGACGGCAAGCGTCACCACGGCCTCATAGGTTTCGGGATCGAGCCGCTGGCTTTCCACGCGGCCGACCTTGAGGCCGGAGACCCTGACGTCGGAGCCGACCGCAATTCCCGTCGCGTTGGGAAAGCGCGCGACGAGATCATAGGTGCCGCCGCGCGGACCCTGGTCCGACCGGTTCCAGGCGAACACCAGGAACCAGCCGGCAACCAGCACCACGACAAGACCGGCAAGCGCTTCTGCCAGATGTTCGCGCAGCAAGGTCAGTCCCCGGGCGTCCAGGGCCGATAGTCGGCGGCCGCCGGCGCGCGCGCGCCAGCTGCCCGCAGCGATCCGCGCGGCACTTCGGCCCGCGGCGTGCCCGTGGGATTTGCCCGCCAGGGCCGCTCCCAGGGCCGTGTCGTCAGCGGCGCGTCCGTGGGCGGTGCAGCGCGCGTATGGTGAAGCCACAGATGCCACTCCGGCGGCACGCGGCTTGAATCCGTCTCGCCGGCATAGACGACCCAGCGCCGCTTCCCGTCGGCGGTCTGGTAATAGACATTGCCCTGCGAATCCCGCCCGACTTCCTGTCCGTTGCGGCGCGTGAACAGGGAAGTACCGAGCGTCGGCCCCTTCCACCAGGTGAAGAGCGAGAACAGTCCCATGGGCGCTCCCCTACCGCCCGCGCTTGCCGTTTCCAAGCGCATGGCTCTCCCACGCGACCCGGTCGCCCACCCTCAGCCCGATGCGCTCTGCCTCGCCGGCGGCGAGTTCCAGCACGGCCTTCACCTTGCCCGACGACTGGTGGAGATCCCGGCTCATGGGGACGGCGCGGGCGGAGATATCGGACACGCGACCGTCAGGCGCGATGAAGATGATGTCGAGCCCCACGAAGGTGTTCTCCATCCAGAAGGCGGCAGGCCGTGGCGGGTCATAGGGGAAGAGCATGCCCGTGCCCCTGGGCACGTCGGTGCGGTACATCATGCCGATCTGCTGCTCGAGGGCCGTTTTCGCCACTTCCACCCTGTAGCGGTGGGTGCCCGTGCGCGTGGTGACGCTGAGCGGAACGATGGCCAGCCCCTCGTTCGGCCGCGCGGCAGGCACCAGCGGCTGGACGGCCTGAAGGGGCACGGGCGTAAGCGCCAGGGCAAAGGCGGCGCTTGCAATGCGGAAGGTGGCGGCTAACACGGGGCCGGCTTCTACTTCGGGAGCAGGGCAAGGAACAGCCATGGAATTGCGCGGCGAGGCACGGATCGAGGCACCGCGGGAGAAGGTCTGGGCAGCGCTCAATGACCCTGCCATCCTCGCGCAGGCGATCGACGGGGTACAGTCGCTCGAACCGGATGGCGAGAACCGGTTCAAGGGCGTGCTCGATGCCAGGGTCGGGCCGGTACGCGCGAGGTTTTCCGGCAGCGTGGAGCTGACGGAGATCGACCCGCCGTCGCGCTATGTGCTGGTTGGCGAAGGCAAGGGGGGTGTGGCGGGCTTTGCCAAGGGCTCGGCCGATGTGACCCTGGTCGATACCGGCGACGGCGCCACCCTGCTGACCTATGTCGCCCGCTCGCAGGTGGGCGGGAAGCTGGCGCAGCTTGGCGCCCGGCTCGTGGAAGGTGCAGCGAAGGGCTATGCCGAGGGCTTCTTCGCGAAGTTCAAGGAGCTGGTGGAAGCCCCGGCCGCCGCAGCGCCGGACATCGCCGATGCTGCTGCCGCCTCGATGGTGCCGGCCGGGGCCGAGCCGCCGGCGGAGGCGGCTGCCCGGCGCGGCCTTCCCTCGCTCGTCTGGTCGCTGCTGCTGGTGGCTGCGGTCATCCTGCTGCTTCTTTTCCTGCTTGCACGCTGAGATGGACGAGCTTTCGCACCTTGTGGAGACGGCCAGAGGCTGGCTGCGCGCGGGCGACAGGGCAGCGATTGCAACCGTCATCCGCACCTGGGGCTCGGCGCCGCGCCGGGTGGGAAGCCACCTCGTCGTGCGCGCCGACGGGCTTTTCGAGGGCTCCGTTTCGGGCGGCTGTGTCGAGGGCGAGGTGATCGCAACCGGCCAGGCGCTTGCGGCTTCTGGCGGGCACCGGCTGCTGCATTTCGGAGTGGCGGACGCAAGGGCCTGGGAAGTGGGGCTTGCCTGCGGCGGCGAGATCGATGTCCTCGTCCAGGCGCTGGACGAGACGGCCTTCCCCCCTCCCCTGCTCGACCGGATCGCCGCGGCCCGCGCGGCCGGCGAGGCGCTGGTGCTGGCCACCGATCCTGCAACCGGGCGGACCTCAGAGGCGGGCGAAGGGGCCTTCGTTCGCCGCTATGATCCGCCGCTGCGCCTCATGCTGGTGGGCGCGGTCCATATTGCCCAGGCGCTGGTGCCGATGGCGCAGCTGCTGGGCTACCAGCCGCTTGTCGTCGATCCGCGTGGCACCTTCGCGGCCGGGCCGCGCTTTGCCGGAACGGAGGTGGACCAACGCTGGCCCGACGAGGCGCTCGCCGACTGGAAGCCCGATTCGGCCTCGGCCGTGGTCGCACTCACGCATGATCCCAAGCTCGACGATCCCGCCCTTGCCGCAGCCCTCCGGTCGCCGGCCTTCTACATCGCAGCGCTCGGCTCCCGGAAATCCCATGCCGCGCGCTGCGACCGGCTGAAGGCGCTCGGCTTTGGCGAAGCCGACATCGCCCGCATCCATGGCCCCGCGGGGCTGGCGATCGGCGCGGCGAACCCGGCCGAAATCGCGCTTGCGATTGCCGCACAGATGGTCGAGCGCTTCCGCGCCCGCGGCTGACATGCGCTTTGGCGAAGTCCCGCTTGCCGAAGCCGAAGGCGCCGTCCTTGCCCATGCGCTCCGGCTTGGCGGCCGCCGCCTGGCCAAGGGGACCGAAGTGACCCCCGCGCTCCTCGCCGAGGCGCGGGCCGAGGGCCTGGCGCGGCTCTGGGTTGCGCGCGCCGAGCCAGGCGACATCCCCGAAGCCGAAGCCGCGGCCCGGATCGCAGGGCCGCTGGCGGGGGCCGGGATTGCCGCGCGCGCGCCGGTGCATGGGCGCGTCAACCTGCATGCAACGGCCGCCGGGCTGCTGCTTCTCGACCCGGAGAAGCTGGCCGCTGCCAATGCGGTGAGCGAAGCAGTGGGGATTGCAACGCTGGCACCCATGAGCCCGGTTGCTGCCGGGGCACT
>JBDNCK010000160.1:0-4992 GCA_046719675.1 Sphingomonadaceae bacterium
GTTCGCAGCCCGGATGTCGGCGATGGTCTCCGCAGCACCGTCCGGGCCGGTCTCGAGCGGAACATCAGGCGCAGGGGTGCCGGCGAATTCGCGCAGCAGCCGCTCGGCCTTCGGGCCGCGAGGCGCAGACGCCGCAGTTTCTTGCCCGCCCGCCTGCGGCCCGCTAGGCGAGGTGTCCCGGCCGCACGCGACAAGCAACAGCGCAGGCAGCAGCAGGGCCGGCAGCAGGAAGTGGAACAGAACAGGTCGCATGGGCACTCCCCCGGAAACCGACGCCAACCAGGCCTGGGGCGGACGCTTTGCCGGCGGGCCGGCAGCCGTCATGCAGGCGATAAATGCCTCCATCCCCTTCGACAAGCGGCTTTGGCGCCATGACATCGCCGGCTCGATGGCCCATGCCCGCATGCTTGCCGAGACGGGTATCCTCGATGGCGCCGATGCCGAGGCGATCCTTTCCGGCCTTGCGCAGGTGGCCGAGGACTTCGAGGCGAACGGCGTGCCGGAAGATCCCGCCCTCGAGGACATCCACATGACGATCGAGGCGAAGCTGCGCGAGAAGATCGGCGCGCCCGCCGGCCGGCTGCACACCGCGCGCTCGCGCAACGACCAGGTGGCAACCGCCTTTCGCCTGTGGGTGCGCGACGCGATCGACGCGCATGTCGGCGCGCTGGTGCGCTTCTCGCACATCCTTCTCGACCGCGCCGAAGCCGAGGCAGAGACGGTGATGCCGGGCTTCACCCATCTGCAGGTGGCCCAGCCCGTCACGCTCGGCCATCATCTCATGGCCCATGTCGAGATGGCCGCGCGCGACATCGATCGCTTCCGCGATGCCCGCGAGCGGCTGAACCTCTGCCCGCTTGGCTCGGCCGCCCTTGCCGGCACCGGCTTTCCCATCGACCGCGAGCTGACAGCCCAGCTGCTCGGTTTCGACGCGCCGACCATGAACGCGATGGATTCCGTGTCCGACCGTGACTTCGCGCTTGACTATCTGACGGCGGCGAGCCTTGCGGCCGTTCACCTCTCGCGCCTTGCCGAGGAAGTCATTGTCTGGGCGAGCCAGCCGTTCGGCTTCGTGGTGCTGCCCGATGCCTGGTCCACCGGCTCGTCCATCATGCCGCAGAAGCGCAACCCCGATGCAGCCGAGCTGGTGCGCGGCCATGCCGGGCGGATCATCGGCCTGATGACGGGCCTGCTGGTGACGATGAAGGGCCTGCCGCTCGCCTATTCCAAGGACATGCAGGACGACAAGGAACCGGTGTTCGAAGCGCATGACCTGCTGGAACTCTCGCTCGAGGCCATGGCGGGCATGATGGGGGCCATCCGCTTCGTGCCGGAGCGCATGCGTGCGGCGGCTGCCACCGGCCATTCGACGGCAACCGATCTTGCCGACTGGCTGGTGCGCGCGAAGGGCCTGCCCTTCCGGGAGGCGCATCATCTGACCGGCCGCGCCGTGCGTGCGGCCGAGGAAGCAGGCGTGCAGCTGGCCGAGCTGCCGGCCGAGCGCCTGGCGGCCATCGATCCGCTGCTGGCAGGCGCGCCGCCGCTTGACCTTGACTCCTCGGTTGCATCGCGCGTCAGCCTCGGCGGAACGGCCCCGGCTGCCGTGCGCGAGGCCATCCGCCATGCCCGCGCCCGCCTGGAGACCATCGGATGAGGAATCCTGCCGGATGAGGAATGCTGCCCTCGCCCTTTTCCTCTTCGCGCTTCTGGCCGGCTGCGGCCACAAGGGCGCGCTCACCCGCGTGCCGCCCGAAGCCGACTGGACCGCCGAGCAGCGGCGCGCGCAGCGCGACCGCGACGAGGCCGACACCGAAGCCGGTCTGCGCCTGCCGCCCGAAGCGCGGCCCATCCGCCAGGACGATGTGCTGTCCGTCACGCGGGAGCGCCGCACCGACGGCTTTGACCTGCCGCCCCCCTGACATGCACCATTTCGCCCTTGTCGATGGCGTGATGCACGCCGAGGATGTCGCGCTTCCCGCGCTCGCCGAGCAGGTGGGAACGCCCTTCTACTGCTATTCCGCCGGCACGCTGGTGCGCCATGCCCGCGTCTTCCGCGACGCCCTTGCCGCCATCACCCCCGCGCCGCTGCTCGCCTATGCCGTCAAGGCCAACCCCAATCTCGCCGTCATCCGCACGCTTGCGGCCGAAGGCTATGGCGCCGATGTCGTCTCCGAGGGGGAGCTGCGCCGGGCCCTTGCTGCCGGCGTTGCGCCCTCGCGCATCATCTTCTCGGGCGTCGGCAAGACGAAAGGCGAGATGGAAGCAGCGCTGCGGGCCGGCATCCATCAGATCAATGTGGAAAGCGAAGGCGAGCTGCACGCGCTGTCTGCGGTCGCGAGCAGCCTCGGGGCAACAGCCGCCATTGCCCTGCGCGTCAATCCCGACGTCGACGCCCGCACCCACGCCAAGATCTCGACCGGCAAGTCGGAGAACAAGTTCGGCATTCCGGCCGACCGCATCCCGCGCCTCTATGCCGAGGCCGCGCGGCTGCCCGGCATCCTGCCCCAGGGGCTGGCCGTGCACATCGGCAGCCAGCTTGCCAGCCTTGCACCCCTCGAGGCCGCGTTCGTGAAGCTTGGCGGCCTCATCGATGCCATCCGCTCCGAAGGGTTGCCGGTCACCCGCGCGGACCTCGGCGGCGGGCTTGGCATCCCCTATGACCCGTCGCTTCCCGAGCCGCCGTCGCCCGCGGACTATGGCGCGATGGTCGCGCGTGTCACGAAACCATGGGGCGTGCGCCTTGCCTTCGAGCCCGGGCGCCTGATTGCCGGCAACGCCGGGATCCTCGTGGCACGGGTCATCCGCCTGAAGCAGGGGGCCGAGCGGACCTTCGTGGTGCTCGATGCTGCCATGAACGACCTCATCCGCCCGACCCTCTATGGCGTCTTCCACGACATCAGGGCCGTCGTTCCGCGCGTGGGCTCGCTCAGGGCGACCTTCGTCGGCCCGGTGTGCGAAACGGGCGACCAGTTCGCCGAGGATCGCGCGTCAACGCCGCTCGAGCCCGGGGATCTCGTGGCGCTGATGACGGCAGGCGCCTATGGCGCGACCATGGCATCCACCTACAATTCGCGTCCGCTCGTCCCGGAAGTGCTGGTGAGGGGCTCCCGCTGGGCTGTGGTGAAGCAGCGCCAGACCTATGAGGACATGCTGGCGGGCGAGCGCATCGCTCCCTGGCTTGAGGAGCAGCAATGACGAGACCCGAAATCGCCGTGCTTCCCGTGGGCGGAATGGGGACCCGCTTCCTGCCGGCTACCAAGTCGGTTGCCAAGGAGCTTCTGCCAGTGGTCGATCGGCCGCTCCTGCAATATGCCGTGGATGAAGCGCGCGCGGCCGGCATCACCCAGTTCGTGCTGGTCACCGCGCGCGGCAAGGCGAGCCTTGCCGACTATTTCGATGTGCCCGGCGAGCTGATGCGCATCCTCGAGGAACGCGGCAAGACCCGCGAGCTTGCGATCCTGGCCGAAACCCAGCTCGAGCCCGGCGCCGTCATTTCCACGCGCCAGCAGCAGCCGCTGGGGCTGGGCCATGCCGTGTGGTGCGCCCGCCATGTGGTGGGCAACCGGCCCTTTGCCGTGCTGCTGCCCGACGAGCTTCTCTGGGATCCCGAGCGGCCCTGCCTCAAGCAGATGGTGGAGGCCCAGGCCCAGCTCGGCGGCAATGTCATTGCCGTCATGGAAGTGCCGGCCGAGCATGTGAACCGCTATGGCATTGTCGCGCCCGGCGAGTCCCGCGGCGTCATCACCGAAGTGAAGGGCCTTGTCGAAAAGCCGGCGCTGGGGGCCGCGCCTTCGCGGCTGGCGGCCGTCGGCCGCTACATCCTCCAGCCCGAGGTGATGGCGATCCTCGGCGAGGGGCGGCGCGGCGCCGGCGGCGAAATCCAGCTGACCGATGCCATGGCCGACCTCATCGGCCGCCAGCCCTTCCACGCGCTGACCTTCACCGGCCAGCGCTTCGACTGCGGCGACAAGGCCGGCCATGTGATCGCCAACATCGCGCTTGCGCTGGAACGGCCCGACATCGGCCCCACCGTGCGCGCCTGGCTCGACTCGCGCCCCTGATGGAAAGCCTGCCGCTTGCCTTCCGCCTGGCCGGCCATGTCGTGCCGGTGCTGGGGGAGGGCGAGGCGGCGGAAGCCAAGCGGCGGCTCGTCTGCGAGGCCGGCGGCACGCCAACCGACGATCCGGCAGCCGCCACCATCCGGCTGGCGTTTCTGGCGCCGGCATCCGGGACGGATCCGGGAGCAGCAGCGGTCGCCCTGAGCGCGCAGGGATTTCTGGTGAATGTCGTCGATCATCCGGCGCTTTGTGACTTCACGGTGCCGGCCATCGTCGATCGCGCGCCCGTGACGGTCGCCGTCGCCACTGGCGGCGCCTCTGCCAGTCTCGCCAAGGCGCTGAAGGAACGGCTGGAACTGCTGCTGCCGCCCGCGCTCGGCGGCGTGGCGCTGGCCATCCGCGCAGCAAGGGACAGGGTTGCTGCCCGCTTCCCGACGGTCGCCGAGCGGCGGGCCTTCTGGGCGGGGCTCCTGGCGCCGGGTGGCCCGCTCGATCCGCTGGCCGGCGTTCCGGACCCGGAGACGGCGATTGCCGCTGCCCTTGCCGGGCAGGCGCCCGCCACCCCCGGGCCGACCATCCTGCCGCTGCCGGCGGCCGGCGCGCAGGCCCTCACCCTTGCCCAGGTGCGGGCGCTGGCCGCAGCCGATGTCGTCGTCCATCCCGCCGATGTCGCCCCCGACATCCTCGCCCTTGCCAGGCGGGATGCCCGCCGCGTGGTCGGATGCGCACCGCCTGCTGACGCGCACGGCCGGATCGTGGTGCTGGCAGGGGAGGGCCGGCGCTAGAGGATGGCGGCAATCTGCCCGAGGAGCGGCCGGTCAGCCGGCGGCATCGGCAGCCGGAAGAGATCGTTCACCGGCAGCCACCTGAGCTGCTGGCCCTCGCGCGGGCGCGGCACGCCCCGCCACTTGCGGATGGCAAAGGCCAACAGCAC
>JBDNCK010000161.1:0-4968 GCA_046719675.1 Sphingomonadaceae bacterium
GCCCATCACGTTCACCAGCGGCGCCCGCAGGTCGTGGCTGACGATATAGGCAAAGCGCTGGATTTCCTCGTTGGCCTCGGCAAGATCGGCGGTGCGCTCGGCCACCCGCGACTCCAGCTCGCGATTGAGCGCGGTAGCCTGTGCGTTCGCCTCGCGCAGCCCCGCGGCATAGGATCGGAAGGTCCTGAGCGCGGAGGCCGCCAGCAGCAGCAGGAGGAGAAGGCCGATGAGGCTGGTTGCAAGCAGCCAGGCGTTGGCGCGCTCGGCCTTCTGCTGGCGCGCGGCAAGCAGCTGGTTTTCCTCGGCCGCAATTGCCTCGATGGTCTGGCGGATACGGTCGGTCTGGCCGCGGGCGATCAGCATCCGGTCGATGGCGGTGTCGAGATCGCCGGCCATGACCGCACGGTCGATGCGGTCATATTCGGCCATGCGCGCCTGAAGCTCCTGCGCCAGCTGCCTCGCCCGGGCAGCCTGCGCCGGATTGTCCGCCAGGAGCGCGGCAAGCGCGGCATGACTGGGCCAGATCTGGTCGTAGGCGTGCGCAAACCGCTCGCGAAAAAGGTCCGAGCCCGTGATCATCCAGCCGCGCTGGGTGCTGTTGGCCTCGGAGACGGTGCGATCGAGGTCGGTGGCAGCCGTGAGGATCTGCAAGGTCTGGGTGACGGCGCGATACTGGTTGCGGGTTTCGCGTACCAGCCAGGTCGAGGCGGCAGCGACGGCCAGGATGATGAGAAACCCCAGCACGATGGGAAAGGTGGAGCGGGGCTTGCGCAGGGCCGAGGCAGAAGCCTCGCGCGCGAACATGCGAACGGGGCCGGCGGTTGGCCCGCCGGCCCCGTCTGCAGGCAAGGGCGTGTTCAAGGAAGCAGCCCCGCCAGCCGTGTCGTCAGTCCGACAGCGCGTCGGCAAACCGGTCGATCTGCCGCTCCGCCTCGTCCTTCGCGACGCCATACTTCTGCTGGAGCTTGCCGATGAGCACGTCGCGCTTGCCGGCGATCTCGGTCATGTCGTCGTCGGTCAGCTTGCCCCACTGCTCCTTCACGCGGCCGGTAAACTGCGTCCAGCCGCCTTCGATGCGGTCCCAGTTCATGATGATCCTCCTTGGATGGTCCGGCACCCGGGTTCGGGTGCCTCGCGAAGGACAACATGGCAGGGCGCCGAAAGTTCCCAGTGGCAATCAGGCGGGCTGCGGCGCACGGGTGGAAAGCAGCAGCGCCTGCCCCACGGTTGCCACCACCGTTTCCGGCTCGAAGGGCTTCGTCACCAGCCAGGCGGGCTCCGGGCGGTCACCGGTGAGCAGCCGTTCGGGATAGGCGGTGATGAACACCACGGGAACCTCGGCGGCAAACCCGAGAATCTCGGCAACCGCCTCGATCCCGGACGAGCCGTCGGCCAGCTGCACATCGGCAAGGATGAGGTCTGGGCGCGCGGCCGAGGCTGCCTCGACAGCCTGCCGGTGGGTGGCGGCCACGCCCACCACCTCATGCCCCATGCCGGTCACGATGGACTCAAGATGCATGGCAATCAGCGGCTCGTCCTCGATGATGAGGACCCGGCTCGTCATGGCAGCCGCGATTGCGGAGCGCGCCTGCGCTGCCTCCTGTGTGATGGTCTCCGGCTCCCGCCCGAGGATGCGCGCCGCCTCGCCCACCGTGAACCCTTCGAGTGCCGTCAGCAGCAACGCCTCGCGCTGCGCAACGGGAATGGCCGGGGTGGGCTGCCCGGTGTCCGCGCGCATGCGGGCCCCAGAAGGCGTGAAACA
Source organism: Sphingomonadaceae bacterium (assembly GCA_046719675.1). GTDB lineage: Bacteria > Pseudomonadota > Alphaproteobacteria > Sphingomonadales > Sphingomonadaceae > Thermaurantiacus. The sequence goes on from JBDNCK010000161.1 coordinate 1,763, forward strand.
GGCGATAGAGTTCAAGGCGCGGATCGGCGCCGGTATCGAGCGCCAGCGGATCCTCGAGCAGGGCCTCGAGGGTGGCCCGCACCCAGGAGTCCCCGCTTTTCTGGCTTCCGGTCAGCGCACGGGCATAGCGCCTCAGATAGGGGAGGTGCGGACCGAGCGTGGTTCGAATGGTGGACATCTGACCCCTCCAGAGCAATCCTGTTGCGACCCGTGCCAAAGCGCCGACTGCGACCAATGTTCCCGACAGGGGAAAATTCTCCGGGGAACAACCCTGCGGTTCGGCCGTTTCGAGGCCCAAGGCAAGCAAGGATTCCATGCAATGAGCCAGAAGAGGGACGAACGGAAACCCGGTCGTGCGCCGGACGACCCGATTGCAGCGGGCCTGCGCCGGCTGTGGCAGGAGGTCGAGGCGGAGCCGGTGCCGGAGAGCTTCCTCGACCTGCTCGACCGGATCGATGCGGCGCGGGACGCAGATGTCCGCAAGCCGGCCGACGCGCCGGGAGGTGGCCAGTGACGCTGTTGCCGGCCGCCCCTCGTGCTGCAGCAGCGGCGTCGCCCGAGGCCGCCCCGCCGGCTGCCGAGCAGGATTTCCGGCGCGATCTCGTTGCCATCGTGCCGTCGCTGCGCGCCTTTGCCCGCGGCCTTTGCGGCAACCGCGACCTCGCCGACGATCTCGCGCAGGAAGCGCTTGCCAAGGCCTGGGCGGCGCGGGACAGCTTCGCGCCCGGGACCAACTTCCGCGCCTGGATGTTCCGCATCCTGCGCAATCATTTCTACAGTGTCGCAAGCCGCGCCAAACGGATGACCGCCTGGGACCCGGAAGCAGCGGAACGGCTGCTGGTGGCACCGCCCAACCAGGGCGGCGAGCGCACGCTGGCCGATCTCGAACGCGGCCTTGCAACCCTTCCGGCCGAGCAGCGCGAAGCCCTGCTGCTGATGGAGGGCGGCATGGCCTGGGAGGATATCGCAACCGTCATGGACTGCCCGCTCGGCACCGTGAAGAGCCGGATCACCCGGGCGCGCCGCGCCCTGAAACGCTATCTGGAGGGGCCGGAGGAGATATCGGGCGCCGGGTCCGGATGACGGCGCGCCGCGCGCCACCCCCGCGCGGTGCCACCCAGCGCTGGGTGGCGGCGCTTCGACGGCTCGTCGCGCGCTATGCCGGCGGCGACTATCGCGCCGACCTGTCCCGGTTTCGCGCCGCCCCTCCGGAAGTACGGGACCTGGTGGCAAGCCTCGGGCGCATGGCCCATGCGATCGACAGCCGCGACCGGGCGCTCAAGGAGGCCGCCGAGCGCGAGGCAAGCCTGGCGCGCGAGCTCAACCATCGCGTACGCAACAATCTCCAGATCCTGAGCAGCTATCTCAGCCTGGAAGCGGCAAGCGCCACCAGCGCGGACGCCCGGCAGGCGCTGGAAGCAGCGAACCTGCGGATCTCGGCCATCGCGCTCATGCACCGTCTGCTCTACGATGGCGGCAACATCGCCCGCCTTGCTGCGCCCGAGCTCCTGGGCGAACTGTGCCGCCTTCTCGAGCGGCAGGGCGTGGCGGGGCGGGCCGTGCGGATGGACTGCGCAATCGCCGAGCTTTCGCTCGATCTCGACACGGCGGTGCCGCTTGCCCTGCTCGCGATCGAAGCGGCAACGGCGCTGGGGGAGGTCTGCCCCGGAGACGGCCCCAACGCGATCGCACTGACCCTTTCCGAGGAAAATCAGACAGTGGCATTCGAGGCGCGCGCGCTTGGCGCCTGCCGCGACGCCGCCATCGGCGACGCACCGCTCGTGCGCGCCATCGCCAGGCAGCTCGGAGGCAGCCTGCAGCTGCTCCGCCCGCCGGCGCCAGGCCTTCTGCTGACCTTCCCGCATCGGCCCGGCAGACCCAACGAAATATTGGAGCCTGAGGAACAATAGTTCCGCTTTCGGGTTTCACCTCCATCAAGTGTGTTGGAGGAGACTGGAAATGCTTGGTTGGGCTGCTGCGTTTTTCATCATTGCGCTTCTCGCAGCGCTGTTCGGTTTCGGAGGCATTGCCTCGTCTGCGGCGGGCATCGCGCAGATCCTCTTTTTCATCTTTCTGGTCCTGTTCGTCGTCAGTCTCGTCGCCGGCCTGATCACCGGCCGCCGCGTGATCTGACAGGACTGTCCGACCTGACCCCCCTGCCCTCCGGCCTGCCATGGCCGGGGGGCCTTTTCCCATCCACCCTGACCTCGAAAGGAGCACCAATTCATGGCAAGCAAGCTCAAGCTCTCCACCGATCCGGCCTTCACGCCGGCAACCGGCCTTGACAGGAAGGCCTATGCCGAAGTCGCCGAAGCGCTCGGACCGGTGCTCGCCGACAGCTACCAGCTGTTCATCAAGACCCAGGGCGTCCACTGGAACACCCATGGGGCCAATTTCTACGGCCTGCACAAGCTGACCCAGGAGCAGTATGAGGACCTTTACGCTGCAATCGACGAGATTGCCGAGCGGATCCGGGCACTTGGGGCAACGGCACCGGCGAGCTACACGAACTATGCCGCATGAGCGCCATCCAGGACGCCGAAAGCGAAGGCGACGCAAACAGCCAGGTCGAGACGCTCGTCAGGGACAATGAGACGCTCTGCCGGACGCTGCGCAAGGCGCTGGAGGTGGCCGAGAAGCACGACGATGTGGTGACGGAGGACATGCTGACCGAGCGCCTCGCCCGCCACGAGCAGAATGGCTGGATGCTGCGGATGATCCTGGCCTGAGCGATCCCGAGACGAGACGGGGGCCGGCGCCAGGCGCGCCGGCCCCTGCTTCATGTCCGGCCCTTTTCCATGAGTCGCCCTCGCGGCTCTGCCGGCGTGTCGAGGGCCTCGCGGACATAGAGATGCTTGACGAGGGTAAAGACCAGGACGGCCAGTGGCGCTGCAAGCAGGATGCCGACGGGGCCGAACAGCGGCGCGGCCACCAGGATCGCAAACAGCAGCAGTACCGGCGGGATCTTCACCGCGGCCCGCTGCACCAGCGGCTGGATGATATTGCCTTCCGCCTGCTGGATCAGGAGATAGAGGCCGAGCGTCCACAGGAAGGTCTCGGTCCCCTGGGCGCCTGCGAGAAGCAGCGCCGGAATTGCCGCCACGATCGGCCCCACGAAGGGCACGAACTCGAGCAGGCCGGCAAGCAGCCCGAGCGTGAGCGCCGAGGGCACGCCGATGAGCCAGAGGCCCAGTCCGGTCAGGGTG
>JBDNCK010000162.1:0-4885 GCA_046719675.1 Sphingomonadaceae bacterium
CGGCTTTGCCTCGGCGCGGTTCCAGGATGCGATCTGGTTCACCAACACGAGCGGCACGGCGCAGGCCTTCACGCTTTCCATGCGGGTCGATGGCGCCATCACCGGCAGCGGCAGCCGGGCGGAGGGGTTCAGCTTCATCGGCCTGTCCGCGGGCGGTGGCGCCACCTGCAACAGCATGGGCCAGTGCATCACGCCCAATCCCGATGGCACGGGCACGACCTCCTTTGCCATCTATGGGGATTTCGACCAGATGGCGGGGCCGGGCGACAAGCTCAACTTCCGCAACCAGTTCGGTGGCCAGGTCAACGACGACATCCCCTGGTGGAGCTTCAGCTTCGGCCCCGGCCACGATCCGGATTCGGGCCTCTACGACTATACCAAGTCCTTGACCCTCTATGTGCCGACCGGCGAGACCACGCTGTTCCTCGAGGGCTGGTTCAACCTGACCATCTGCAACGGCAATTTCCGCTGCGACTTCGGCAACACATCCGCCATCCGCTTCTCGGCCATGCCCGAGGGGCTCAGCTGGACCTCGCAGTCGGGGGTGTTTCTCTCCGGCCTTGTTGCGCCACCCCCGCCGCCGGGCGGCGTCATCCCGGAACCCGCCACCTGGGCGATGCTGATCGCCGGCTTCGGCCTGGTCGGCAGTGCCGCCCGCCGCCGGCGCTTCTTCACCCGGCGCCCTTTCGCCCGCTGACTTGCCCCACCGCACCGCCCGCCCCTAGGCGGGCGGTGTGGACATCCTCGACGAGCTGAAGGCGCGCGACCGCGAACGCTGGCTGGCCATGCTCTGGGCGCCGGCTGGTATGCGGGCGGCGCTGGCGGCCATCATGGCCTTCGACCATGAGCAGGAGCGCGTGGTCGCCGAGCTTTCGGAACCGCTGCTTGCCGAAATCCGGCTCGCCTGGTGGCGCGAGCGGCTCACCGAGTTGGCGCAAGGGGGCACCCCGCCGGCAGAGCCGCTGCTGCGCGCGCTCGCCCGCCATGCCCGTCCGGCCGGAGTCGACCTGGCAGCCCTTGCCACCCTCGAGGACGCGTTGCTGCCGTTGCTGACCGGGGCGCCCGTCGATCTTGCTGACATTGCAGCAGCGCGCGGGCGCGTGCTGGCAGCCGCTGCCGCACAGGCGAGCGCAACGGCGCCTGCGCCCGAGGCCGCCGCCAGGATCGCGCTTGCCCGTTTCCTGCGGCGGCCCTGGGGACGTGCGGCCGCCTCGGTCGAACAGGGCCTGGGGGCCCTGCAGGCGCAGCCGGCCGACTTCGAGACGGGGCCGGTGCGTCCGGGCCCGCTTGCCGGGCTGGACCGGCTGGCCCGCGCCGACCTTGCCGCCTTCCGCGCGGGCCGGCCGCTCGCCCGCCCTGCCTCGCCCATCCGGCAGATCCGCCTCGCCCTTTTCTGAGCCGGCCTCCTCTGCTATCGCACGGGCCAAGGGTCGCCCACGCTTGCCCTGCGCCCGGCGCAGCAGCGGAGGAAGGAATGAAGTTGGCCCGTATCGCTGCCCCGGCAGGCGCCATCCTGATGCTTGGTGGCGCCGTCCTTCTCTGGTCCCAGGCGGATGGCGGGCGCGCGGATGCCAATGCGCCGGCAGCTGCTGCCGCTCCGGCCGCCGCGCCGGAAGCAGGGCCCTATCCCACCGAGGACATCCCCGCGCTCGAAGAGGAGTTTGAACCCGCGCTCCTTGCAGCTCCGCCGCCGCCGCGGGAAAAGACGCGGGAGGAAAAGCGTTTCGACCGGGTGGATCGCAACCGCGACGGCTGGATCAGCCAGGCGGAGTTCCTCGCCCAGCGCAAGCGCAACTTCGACAAGCTCGACCGCAATGGCGACGGCGTGCTCAGCTTCGAGGAATATGCGATCGAGGGCATCCAGCGCTTCGCGGACGTCGACCGCAACCGCGACGGCAGGCTGAGCCGGGAGGAGTTTGCAGCGACCGCAAGGCCGCAGACGCCGACGCGCAGCGCGCGGGCGCCGGCTGCTTCCAGCGACTGCGTGTGCAGCTGACGGGCCGGCTGCGCGCGGCGGGTCACTCGGCTGCCTGGAGCAGCCGCATCGCGGGTGCCGAGGCCACTTCCAGCAGCCGTTTCTCGAGGGTCCGGAGCCGCGCCGGCGTCATGATCTTCTCGCCGGTCAGGTCGGTGAGATAGAAGGTGTCCACCGCGCGCTCGCCCCAGGTGGCGATGTGGGCGGAATGGATCGCGACCTTGAGGCCATAGAGCGCATAGGTCAGCGCATAGAGCAGCGCCGGGCGATCCAGCGCGTTCACCTCGACGACGGTGAAGCGGTTGGAGGCCTTGTTGTCGATGAAGACCTGCGGTTCGATCCGGAAGGCCTCCTGCCGGCGCCTTGGAAGCGGCCGGGCGGTCAGCCGGTCGGCCAGGCGCACGCGGCCCTGCAGCGAGTCGCGGATGGCCGTTTCCATGCGCGCCAGCGCATGCGCCTCCTCGAAGGGCCGGCCCAGCGGATCGGCGACCACCAGATTGTCAAGCGCCATGCCGTCCCTCGTGGTGTGGATGCGGGCGTCGAGGATGTTGGCGCCAGCCAGGCTGATGCCGCCTGCGATCCGGTAGAAGAGGCCGGGATGGTCGGCGGCATAGACCGTGACCAGCGTTGCCCCGCGGCTGCAATCCGGGGTGGCACGGATCGACAGAAGCTCGCCCGCCTCGTCGGCCTGGGCCATCTGCCGCCAGTTGGCCAGCGCCACATCCTCGGTCTCGGCGATCCAGTAGCTGTCGAAGAAGCGCGCGGCATGGCGCTGGAAGGCGTCTTCGGCAAGGCCGGTTGCCGCGCGCAGCCGGTCCTTCCGGTCGGCGATGCGCAGCGCGCGGCCCTTCTCCTTGTGGCCGAGCCGCAGCACTTCCTCGGCACTTTCGAAGAGCGTGCGCAACAGCTGCGCCTTCCATTCGTTCCACACGCCCGGCCCGACCGCGCGGATGTCCACCACGGTGAGCACCAGCAGCAGCCGCAGCCGCTCGAGACTGGCCACGGCATCGGCAAAATCGAGGATCGTCTTGTAGTCGGAGAGGTCGCGCTTGAAGGCGGTCGCGCTCATCAGCAGGTGATGGCGCACTAGCCAGGCGACCGTCTCCGTCTCGGCAGCGGTCAGGCCGAAGCGCGGGCAGAGCTTCTGCGCGACTTCGGCCCCCAGGATGGAATGGTCGCCGCCCCGCCCCTTGGCGATGTCGTGCAGCAGCACCGCCACATGGAGCACGCGGCGCGAGGCGATCTTGCCGATGATCGCCGTGGAGAGCGGATGGTCGGCGGCAAGCTCGCCCTTCTCGATCCGCGCCAGCAGGCCGATCGCCCGGATCGTGTGCTCGTCCACCGTGTAATGGTGATACATGTCATACTGCATCTTGGCGACGACCCGGCCGAAGTCGGGTACGAAGCGCCCGAAGACGCCTGCCTCGTTCATCCAGCGCAGCACCTTCTCCGGGTCGCGCGGCGAAGTGAGGACAGACAGGAACAGGGCGTTGGCCCGCGGATCGCGCCGCACCCGCTCGCCGACCAGCTGCGCGTCGCGCTTGGCCATGCGCATGGTGAGCGGATGCAGCTCGAGGCCATGTTCGTCGGCGAGCGCAAACAGCTCGACGAGGCGCACCGGATCCTGCGCGAAGAAATCGTCCGCCGGCGCCTCGATCCGCCCCCGGTTGATCTGGAACCCGTTCAGCCTGCGCGGCTTGCGCAGGAAGGCGGGAAGCCGCGGCGCCCGGCTGGTCTGCTCTTCCAGATGTGCAAGAAACAGCGCCGTGAGGTCGCCGACGAGGCGCGCCGTCATGAAATAGTGGCGCATGAACCGCTCCACCGGCGCCACGCCGGGCCGCGCCCTGTAGCCCAGCCGGTCGGCGATCTCGCGCTGCAGATCGAAGGTCAGCCGCTCCTCGGCGCGTCCGGAAATGTCGTGCAGCTGGAAGCGGATGGCCCAGAGATGGTTGAGCGCGCGGATGAACTGCCGGTATTCGGCCGCGGTGAACAGGCCCTTGTCCACCAGCTCGCCCGGATCCTCGACTTCGTGGGCGAACTTCCCGATCCAGAACAGGGTCTGGAGATCCCTGAGGCCGCCCTTGCCTTCCTTGATGTTGGGCTCGACGAGATAGCGGCTGTCCCCCATCCGCTGGTGACGCTGGTCGCGCTCGGCCATCTTGGCGGCCACGAACTGGCGGGCATGTCCGGCCACCAGCTCGCGGCGGAAGCGCCCCGCCAGCTGGTCGACAAGGCCGGTGTCGCCCCACAGGTAGCGCGCCTCGAGAAGCGCGGTCTTGACCGTCAGGTCCGCGCCTGCGAGCCGGATCGCCTCATCCGGCGTGCGGGTCGCATGGCCGACCTTCAGGCCCAGGTCCCACAGGGTGTAGAGGAGCGACTCCACCACCTGCTCCACCCAGGCCGTGCCCCTGAGCGGCGAGACAAACAGGAGATCGATGTCGGAAAAGGGTGCCAGTTCGGCCCGGCCGCTCGGCTGCGGAAGGATTGTCCACCTTGTAGAGCTGCTGCGTCGTCACGTCGAAGGCGACCCGCAGCAGCTGATCCATGAGGAAGGCATTGGCGTGGGCAAGATCAAGGCCGCGCGCGGGTGCTTCCGCCATCCGGCGCCGCAGCTCCTGCCGCCCGTCCCCCAGCGCCTGTTTCAGGGTGGCGACCAGCGCTTTGCGACCTTCGCCGGATTGCGCCTGCGCGACGGCTTGGGCAGCCGACTGCTGCACCTGACGCCGGTCGATGAGTGCGCGCCGGTTGGCGACCTGGTCGTAGCGGGTGGCCATCGTTCCCGGAAGATAGGCGCGAGCCCGCGAAAGGGCCAGTCGCGCTGACGCGCCCAAGCAGGCACCATGCAGCGCAAGGGAGAGAGTCATGGCCACAGCCGTCACCACGCACCGCAGCTTCTGTCGCTTCTGCCAT
>JBDNCK010000163.1:0-4870 GCA_046719675.1 Sphingomonadaceae bacterium
CGCGGCAAGCGCTGCCGGGCTCGAGTCGGCTGGCAGGTCGATCCGAAGCCGCGCGATGTCGGCAGCCGAAAGGGGCGCGCCTGCCAGGGCCTCGGCCAGGGCGCGCGGCAGCCGGTGGGCGAGCGCGTGCGAGGCACCCTCCACCCGGATGGTGCCGACCGCGAGCGCGGCGGGGCCCTCTTCTTGCGCCCTGTCGCTCACGCCGATCGCTCCGCGAGGACCGCAGGGTCGCGGTCGAGCTTGTGGAACTCCAGCCGCGCGGCTGCAAGGAGCAGGGCCGTGTCGAGCGCGCAGGCCAGCGGCATGTCTTCGGCGAGCGCGCGCGCGGCGGCATTGGCTGCGATCGTCATGATGTTGCCGCCACTCAGTTCGAGTCGTGCCAGACGTTCGAAGTCGATGGCCTCCGGCCGGTGGCCGGGGGGAAGCGCGCGCTGCCACAGGCGCGCGCGCGCGGCGGCGTCGGGCAGCGGAAAGTCGATCACGAAGCGCAGGCGCCGCAGGAAGGCGGGGTCGATGTGGGAGCGCAGGTTGGTGGCAAGGATGGCCGGGCCCGGGTGGCGCTCCATCCGGTGCAGGAGGTAGGCGACCTCCTGGTTGGCGTAGCGGTCGTGGGCGTCCTTCACCTCGCTGCGCCTGCCGAAGAGGGCATCTGCCTCGTCGAACAGGAGGACGGCACCGCCCAGGCCGGCCGCATCGAAGACGGCGCCCAGATTCTTCTCCGTTTCTCCGATATATTTGCTGACGACCCGGGCGAGATCGACCACGAAGAGATCAGCCCCAAGCGCCTGGGCAATCGCCTCGGCAGCCATGGTCTTGCCCGTGCCGCTGGGGCCGGCAAAGAGCACGGACAGGCCGCTCACCGCCGGCGGCGCAGCTTCGCCCCACGCGGCAAGAAGCGAGGGCGTGCCCCTGATGGCCGCAACCAGCCAGTCGAGCGCCGCGCGCGTGTCCGGCGCGAGGACCATGTCCGCCAGCGAGCGCCGTGCAGGCACATGGGTGGCAAGCGCCTCCAGCCGCGCAAGGGACGGGCCGAGCGCCTGCGCGGGATCGCCGTCGCCGAGCTCCGCCACCGCCGAAGGGCCGAGCGTCAGCGCATGCCCCAGCCGCCCGGCTTCCCGCGGGCCAAGCCCGGGCCGCAGCTTCTGCCAGCAGAAGCTGCGCTCGGAAGGGGAAAGCAGCGGCAGCCGATGGCGGGGGAGCGGAACCGGCCCCGCCGGCGGGGCGGCCGCAAGCAGGATGACGGGCCCATCCGGAAGCCGGGCCGGCGCCCTTCCCTCGGCAAGCGCGAGCACCGGGGCGGCACCGGCCAGGCGCGCGTCGCGCAGGGCATCTTCCGGTTCGGCCGATGCCGGACAGGCGTGGGCGGCATGGCCATGGCGCGCCAGGATGGCCGCTGCCAGCGCCCGCTTGCCAGCGCCTTCCGGCCCGATCAGAAGCAGGCGGGGAGGAAGGGTTTCGGCGAGTGCATGAAGCCGCGGCGGCAGCGGCAGGACGGGCAGCGCAGCCGGCGCGGGCGGAACCCCTGCCAGATGCAGAAGCAGGGATTGCGGGACCGCAAGCGGCGTGGCGAGCGCAAGGGGCCCCTCCAGCAGCAGCAGCCGGTTGCAGCGAAGCGGCGCCTCCGGGGCCAGCTGACCCCAGGCTTCGGCCGGAAGCCGGTCTGCCCCGAAGAGGAGCCGTGCCGCAAAGTGGAGCGAAGGGCGGCTTCCGACCGGCAGGAGCGCGCCATCGAGATCGGCCGCTGCCACCAGGAAAAGAAGCTCCTCCTCGAACGGCGAAAGCGCAAAGGCCTGGCTCAGCTGGTCGATGGCAGAGGCCTCATGGCGCAGGCGCGCCGCGCGCCAGGCGGCATGTTCGGCATGGCCATCCTGACCGGCCGCGCGCGCGGCAAGGAAGGCAAGGCCGAGCGCAAGAATTGCGGCCTCGTCCGGCGGGGGCTCGGGAAGGGGTGCAGCGCGGCTCATGGATCGAGCCGGAAGGAAAGGCCCGCTTCGCGGCTGCGCACCCCGTTCACCAGCATGGCAACCGGATAGGGGGCAGGCCGCGGCGGCAGCACGGCAGCAATGTCGGCAACCGGAAGCTCGACCTGGGTGTCGGTCGGCGCTGCCCAGGCGTCGCCGGCGCCTGGTGCCCGAACGGGAAAGACGGCATCCCCGACCACGACCTGCCCGGGGGCGTCGGGCGCATGCAGGCGCGTGCCGGTGACCCGCAGGATGGCAGCGGCCGTCCCCGACGGCGGCGACACGGACGCAATCGAGGGTGCAAGCTGCAGCAGGGCGACATTGGAGGCGAGAAGGCGCACTTCCTCGACCGGCTGGCCACGATCAAGCGCCCCTTCCAGTCCGGCCAGGCGAACCGCGGCAAGCAGGCGGACTTCGACTGCGCCGGGCTGAAGGCGGGCTTCCGCCGGAATTGGGCGCGGGACGGGGTGATCCGGGTCTGCCGGCAATTCGTCGTCGGGAAGGGCGAGGATGATGCGGCCATCGGAGGGCAGCGCAATCCGGATGGGATCGAGGCGCCCGAAGCGGACATAGAGACGCTCGGCGGAGACGGGCCCGTGAAGCAGGGTCACGCTTTCTCCGACGGCGATGCGTGTGTCCTGCGGATGGTCCGCGGGCGGCGAGCCAGGCGTGCGGAAGGCAGCCTCGAGCAGCGGCGGGCGCGCGACTGCAAGCAGGATCCGGCGCGTTTCGACCGGCGCTGCGGCCCGGCGCGGCCTTCTTGGCTCCAGCTGGACGAGGCTCGCCTCATAGAGGACCGACCGGCGGAAATTCGCCTGCGGAAGCGCGGACCAGAGCCTGGTGACGGCCTCCATTCCCTCCATGTGGCGGGTCACCTTCACGCGCTCGAAGGCGCCGGCAAGCGCCGGGTCGAGCACCGCCTCGCCGATGGCCCCGATGCGGCTGGTGACCAGCTGGAGCCGGTCGAGCCGGCCGCCGAAATCGTGCAGGACCAGCATCGCGTCTCCGAGGAGGGCCTGGGCATTCAGGTCGCTGTCGGCCTGGTTCTCGGTCGCGGCATGGGTCGTCATCAGGTAGCGCAGCATGAGGGAGAGCGGCGGCATCCCGTATGTGGCCGGGTGATCGCGGCCGGGCATCGGGTCGTTGCGCAGCGCCGTGCTTTCCAGCACCTCATAGCAGTAGAGATTGACCCGCGGACCCGTGGCACTGGCGGGGGCCACATCGGGTGGCAGCAGGGTGACGGAGGCGAGCGTATCCATCCGGTCGACCAGCAGGCGGCGCAGCGAGCGCGAGACAGCAGCAAGCGCACCGAAGCCCGGCATTCAGCGCTCCATGCCCCCGCGCAGGCGGGCATAGACGTGAAAGCCCCGCGTGCGCTCGGGGCCAGCCGGGGCGGCAGGCGGCTCGGCGACGACAATTTCGATCCGGCCGATGGAGACGCTGTGCGCCGGGGGGTCGGCCGGCCCGGCGCCAAGCGGACCGGCGCGAGGCTGCCCGGCGCGAGGCAGCGGGCTTGCCTGCCGCTCGCCGCGCGCGCGCGGGGGATCCGACCCCGCAGCCGGCGCGAAGGGTGGCGCTGCATCCGCCGCATCCGCCCCGGCTGCGCCCCGACCTTCCCGGTCGGGCGGCAGGTCAGCAACTGCCCGTGTTGCCTGCCCCTGCTCCTCGGCAAGCGCGGCCGGAGGCTCGGGCGCGCGCGCTGGCTCGTCCGATGGCCATTCCGATGGCCGGTCCGCTCGCGCGGGAGGAGGCAGGTCTTCAGGGGAGGCCGGAAGCCGGATCGCTGCTTGTCCGGGCGTCGGCAGGGGCGGCATCGCCGGGTGGCGCGGCCCGGCTTTGCCTTTCGGGCGGAGCAGCGGGGGTTGGTCGGGCGCGGGCTCGGCCGGCCGCGCGCGTGCCTGCATGTCGGAGGCTGGCAGAGGCCGGGCCGGAACCGCCTCCGGTGCGGGGGGCAGGCCGGATGGCGCGGGCGCCGCGGGCAGCGCCGCGGATGCTTGTGCCTCTTCCTCGATATCCGCCAGCGGCGGCGCCGGGCGCGCAGCAGCAACCGCTTTCCGGGCAAGCCGGTCGAACAGGTCGCTCATGTCTGCTGCCGCGCCAGTTCGGCATAGCGGCGGCGGCGGGCGCGCGGCATGGCGACGATCTCCGCCTCGGACCAGCCATAGCTGCGGGCCAGCGTATCGAGATCGGCCAGGAAACCGCCGCCTTGCGCCAGCGCCTCCAGCACGAGGGCGCTCGCATCGATCGCAAGCTCCGCCGGCGCCCCGCACGCCGGGCAGGCCGTGACAATCCGGCAGTCGGCATCGGGATCGCTGGCCTCGAGCCGGGCGGCAAGCTCGGCGCGCGCGATTGTGCCTTCTGGGTCCGCCGCCTCGGCGAGGAAGGCCGCGGGATCAGGAGCAGCGGCCGCGGCCTCGAGGTCGGCTGCCGTCAGCAGGCGCACGGGCGGGAGCGAGGACCGAGCGGGCGGAAGCGCCGCATCCAGGCGTGCCAGCGGGATCGCGATTTCCAGCTGCTCGCCACACCCGGCCGGACAGGGAAAGGCGCGTAGCACCACCGGCCCCAGCAGCGAAACGGCAAGCGCGCGCAGCAGCCGTTCCCGGTCACCGAGCGCAAGCGCGGGGACGGTACCGGCATCCTCGTCGCCGAGCAGGCGCGCCAGAAACCCGTTGCCGATACGGGCAAGGGAAAGCCCGGATTCCTGCGCCTCGGCCAGCCAGCGCTCGTCCGAGCCGGTAACCGGCCTCAGCGCCAGGGCCGAACGTCCGTCGACAGGATGCCGGAGGCGGATGACGTTGTCGGACATGCCCTGCCCTTCCCCGCAGGCTGCGGCCTTGCGGCTATTCGGTCGGCTCGACGACACTGGTGTCGCGCTCGAAGCCTTCCGTCTCGAGCTTCAGCATCTGGAT
>JBDNCK010000164.1:0-4861 GCA_046719675.1 Sphingomonadaceae bacterium
CCCGGCTTGTCACTGACCGTTGGGGGAACGTTGGCGGCGTGGCTTTGGTGGTCGCGCCGTCCCGTCTCGTCTGCGGGTAGCGCGGCCGGCCCCCGGTGGCGGGTTGGGCCACTGCTAAAGGACCAGGGGCTTCAAGAAGACGTGCAGTTCTGGATCCTGCCGACAGCAGCCCCGGCGACACGGACGATGATCGTTACCGTGGTTGCGGCTGCCAGAAGGAAGCTGGCCTCGGCCCGGCCCGACCTTCTCAAGAAGGATCTGCTCTATTCCATCCAATGTGATGCCGAGGTCGCCGCCCTTCCCGTGACGCCCGACATCCCGGTGATTCGGAAGATCGTCGATCACGACCATCCCTCGCTCTCAAGGAAGCGGTTGCGGCCCTCGCACTGATCCGGTCCGCTGGGCTTTCAGCCGGTCGGGGCCAGTTCCACTGATTTCCACTGCGTTTCCGCAAGCCCTGCTTCGGAAATCCCCGGTGCCGTGACCTTCTTGACTCCCACGCGACACATGGGAGTTCGGGATGACACAGAATCTGCCGGGGCCGGTTGACGACCAGCTGTTCAGCCAGCGCCAGATCACCAGCCAGTTCGGGATTTCGCGCACGCAGCTATGGCGCTTGCGCCGGGCGGGTGGCTTTCCGCCACCCTTGCAACTGAGCGTCGGTATCCAGCGCTGGCGCCGCTCCGACATCCTGTCCTGGCTGAAGACCCGGGAGCGGAGCGCATGAGGACCTTCAATCCCATGCGGGCATTGGGGGCCGTGGTCCCACGACGAGGTATTGTTGCGGACGGCCTCTACAGGCCCGGCCTATGCGGCCGGCTGTCCCGCGCGTGGAAAACCCCGAGGGACCCAGAACCCAAGTCACTTGGCTATTCGGGACTAGAAACCTGTTCAGAAGGGTGCACACATATCCTAGCCTATCGGCTAGAAGTGACTGCCTATCAATGGGTTATCCCATCACATCTGCGGAAAAGCTCTTCATACTTTGGGTGCCTTGGAGCCTCTTGTTCCGGTTCCCTTGGCCACCCTCCTTTGGCCTTGGCGCCTTTCCCTTGGCGAGGCTTTCATGCCCGCCAAGCGTGAGGGTCGGACGCAGATGACGGTCTATCTGCCTTTGGCGTTGGCGCGGGGGCTGGCGGGCCGGGCGCAGTCCCGGCGTCGTTCCCGCGGTTTGTGGTGGAGGCGCTGCGGACGCTGCTGCAGCGCCAGCCCGGCGATTGGCAGGCGGTGCTGGCAGCGGTCGATGCGGGCCGGCCACTTGCGCAGAACGACCTGGCGGTCACCCAGCCATCGGACCCTATGCGGGCGCCCGCCTGTTCATCGGCATCCGCTCTGTCGGCCGACGACCTGGCGACAAGTTGGCCCGCCCCATCCCCTCTCGCTCCATCCCTTGAGGAAACGCCCCATGTCCTCCCCTGTTCGCAAAACCTTCCTGCTGCCGGATGCGCTGGCGCGGTCGCTCGACGAGGAAGCGATGGCGAGCGCGCAGTCGGTCAATGCGGTCCTGGTGGCAAGGCTTCAGGGCGAGGCGGCGGTGCGGCGGGAGAAGGAGCAGCTCGCGGCCGAAGTGCAGCGCCTCGGCGCCGAGGTCGCGCGGCTGAAGGCGGATCTGGCGACCCGGCCGCCCCCGAACTTCCGGGACTCCTTGCTGCGCCAGACGCCCGGAACCGCGAAGCTTCTGGATGAACGCGATGCCGCCCGGGTGGCGTGCCGCAAGCTGGAATCGGCGCTGGCGAAAGCGCAGGATCTGCGGGGCAAGTGGCGCGACTATGCCGAGGCGCTAAAACAGGAACGCGACGACCTCGGAGCGGAACTGAAGCGCACCGAGGCCCGATGCGACCGGCTGGTCGCATCGGGGAAGGAAAAGGACGCCCTTCTCGAGACCAGGGCACAGGAACTGAGCAGGACCCGCGCCGACCATGAGGCGAAGCTGGAGCGCGCGGTCGAGGGGGCCTTCCAGCGGGGCATGGTGACTGCCGTGCCGACGGTGTCAGTCCTTGCCGTTCTGCTGCTGTTCCTGGTGCCGGCCGACACAACCGCAATGCGGTTCGTGGCCTCGGCTGCCATGGGGGCGACGATGGAGCCGGAGCGGGCGGCCGCCCGGCTGCACCCCCAGCCTTTGGGTGGGTTCCGGAGCCAGGTCCAACTCTATGCGCTGGCCCATACGGAGAAGAATGGAGAGCGGCTCGCCGCCTGCTTCGAGCGCGCCAGGCAAATCCCGGCGAAGGCCAAGCGGCAGACGGTCGACTGCACCATCCAGGTGCCGGGCAGCTTGAAGGTCGAGTCCACCCTGCTGCTGAAGGGGCCGTTCGAGCTTGAGAGACCTCTGCGGCGGCAACTGAGGCGCACCGATACGGCGGAGATCGACACGGCGCCGGCGGCGGCGCCCTCAGAGGTGCAGGAGCCAAAGGATGGGGCCAAGGCAAGCCCCGCGCCTAAGTCAGGGGCCGGAGACAGGTCGAAGTCCAGGCCCGGCGCAAACCCTCAACCTTCGCGCCGGGCCAGGCCCTCGCCCGTGCCACAGCCGGCGAGGAACGGCTGATGCTCTCGATCGCGCGCGTGGCATCGGGTGCTGGCGCGGCGGACTATTGTGCCAAGGATGGCTATTACACCGACGGCCAGTTGACCGAGCACTCTGAGTGGCTGGGCCGGGGCGCAGAGGCGCTGGGGCTTGCAGGCCAAGTGGAACGCAATGCGTTCGAGGCGGTGCTGGCGGGCGATCTGGCGGACGGCGGGCGTATCGCCGATGGTTCGCGGGGCGAACATCGGCCGGGGTTCGATCTGACGTTCAGCGCGCCGAAGTCGGTCAGCCTGCTGGCCTATGTCGGCGGGGACCGCCGGCTGCTCGACGCGCACCGCGAGGCAGTCGTGGCGACTCTTGGCTGGGCGGAAGCCCGGCTTGCCGCCAGCCGCAGCGGCAATGGCCGGGGCGGGCAGGAGCATGTGCCGACGGGGAAGCTGGTGATCGCCCTGTTCCAGCACGACACATCGAGGATGCTGGACCCGCAGGCGCATCTCCATGCCATCATCGCCAACATGACCCAGCTGCCCGATGGCCAGTGGCGGGCGCTTGCGGCGCATGGCCTGTGGACGGGCAAAACGACTATCGCCTCGGTCTATAATACCAGCTTCCGCCAGGCGGTGGAAAGGCTTGGCTATGCGACGGAAGCCAGCGGCCGCCATGGCCAGTTCGAGATCGCGGGCGTCAGCCGCGAAGCTATCGCCGCCTTCTCGCAGCGCAGGGCGGAGATCGTCGAGACGGCCAAGGGCCTCACGCACCAGACCCCGGCGGCGATGGCGGCGGTGACGCTCCGAACCCGCGGCGCGAAGCCGGAAGCCGTGGACCGGGACCAGCTCCATGCCCAGTGGCGCGAACGGGCGAGAGCGATCGGGTTCGACCCAAAGCCGATCGTGAAGGCCGCGCTGCGCGAGGCCGGGCGGGGCAGCGAGGGCTGGCAGCGGCTGGTGTCCGGCATCCGGGGGATTACCGCGCAGGCAAGGGCAATCGTCGAGCGGTTGGGGCTCATCGATCCCGCCCATCCGAATGACGCGCTGGTCCCGGAGCGGCCCGGTCGGATGAGTCCGGCGGACTATGCCGCGGCCCATGCGGTGGCCGCCGGCGCCCGGCATCTCGGTGAGCGCGAGGCGGGATGGGCCCGGCTCGACCTGGTGAAGGCAGCGCTCGATCTTGGGCCGCCCGTCGGCGTGGAGCGAATCGAGCAGCGGATCGCGTACCTTGTCGCCAAGGGACTGCTGGTGGCGGCGCCGGATGGACAGATGCTGACCACCGCGCAAGCGGTTGCTCGCGAACGGGCGTTCCTCGATGCGGTCGCGGCCGGCAGGGGTGCCAGCGCCCCCTTGCTGGCAAGGGAGGCGCCAAGGGAAGGGACAAGGGAAGCAGGGCCAAGCCGCCACGTGGGAACGGCAAGGGAACGGTCAAGGGACGGAGCGAGGGAGAGGCCAAGGGAAGAGGCAACGGCGCCCGCCACGGCTGAAGCGTCCAGCCGCCATGCCCTCGCTGCAGAAGCCGCGCGCGCCGGGCTGCGGCTGACCCGCGGGCAGATGCAGGCCGGGGTCTCCATCCTTGCCAGCGCGCACCGGACCATCGCCATCCAGGGTGATGCCGGCTCCGGCAAGTCATCCATGCTCCGGCCCGTCGCCCGCCTGCTGGAAGCGGAAGGGCGTTCAGTCCTTGGCCTCGCCGTCAGCCATGCCATCGCCGCCCGACTGGGCGAAGATGTCGGCATCCCGACCATGACGGTCGCGAAGTTCGTGGCTACCCACCGCGGCCTGCGCGATCCGGGCAAGGCACACGCGGCTGAGGCCAGTGATCTCCGCGGCGCGGCGCTGCTGGTGGATGAAGCCTCCATGCTGTCGACACGGGACGCCGAGAAGCTGGTGGCCATCGCCAATGCCGCCGGCGTCGCCCGCCTGGCGCTGATCGGGGACGCAAAGCAACTGGGCGCGGTCGAGGCCGGCAGGCCCTTCGCCGACATGCAGACGTCTCGCACCGCCGCCATGCGCGAGAACCTGCGGGCGCGGACCGATGTCGTGCGGCTCGTTCATAAGCTGGCCCAGGGGCATGACATGCGGGGGCTGGCGAAGGCACTGGAAGGCCACACCCACACCACCGAAGCGACCGCCCGCGAGGCCGCCGCGCGCTGGATGGCGCTCCCGGCAGAGGAGCGGGCCACCACCGCCATCTTCGTGACTGGCCGGGCGCTGCGCGCGGCCGTCAACGAGGGCGTCCAGGCGCAGCGCGCCGAACGCGGCGAGACTCTGCCCGGCCTCACCATCAAGGGCGTCCTGTCCGAGGTCCACCTCACCCGCGAGGAGCAACGGCACCCGCAGCACTATCGCG
>JBDNCK010000165.1:0-4838 GCA_046719675.1 Sphingomonadaceae bacterium
GGAACATAGGCACGAGCACCGGGGCAAGCAGCGCCCACTTCGCACTGGCCGACGTCATCAGCAGGTTGAGAAGGCCGCAGAAGAGCACGATCCCGACCACGAGGGGAAGCGCGCCCAGACCCAGCGAGCCGATGAGGCCGGCACCCGAAATGGCGATGAGGGCCCCGAGGTTCGACCAGTTGAAGAGGGCGAGGAAGTGGGCCGCCACGAACGCCACCAGGATGTAGAGGGCCATGTCGGCCATGCTCTTCTCTGCCATCTGCACGGCCTCGATTGCCGTCCGGATAGTGCCTGCGGCGCGCCCATAGACAAGGCCCAGCGCCGCGAAGCCCAGCATCAGGACCGCGACGATTGCCTGGAAGAAGGGCTGGAGCGATCCGGTTTCGGGATCGCGCAGGACGGCCCCTTCAGGCAGGGTCAGCCAGGCGAGGAGCGCGACGCAGGCAAGGCCAGCCAGCCCGGTCAGGCGCAGGGCGCGGCGCGTGTCGGCGGTCTCGTCGCTGGCGGTCGCCACGAAAGCCTGCGGCGGCTGCCAGCTGCCAAGGCGCGGCTCGACGATACGCGTCGTCACCAGCGCACCGGCAAGGCTGAGGACGGGCACGAGCGTTGCCATCAGGAACCAGTTGGCCGTGGGCAGCACGGTGTAGCCGGGCGCGAGCATCCTGGCGGCCGTTTCCGTGATCCCCCCGAGCAGCGGATCGAGCCCGGTCACGAAGAGATTGGCGGAAAAGCCCCCCGAGACACCGGCATAGGCAGCCGTCACGCCGGCGATCGGATGCCGGCCGGCGGCCGCAAAGATCGCAGCGGCCAGTGGCGGCAGCACGAGGAAGCCGGCATCGACGGCAAGCGACGACATGATGCCGGCAAAGACGACCACGAGCGGCAGCAGGCGCGCCGGCGCCCGTCGCACCAGGCCGCCGAGCGCGGCTGCAATCAGCCCGGAGCGCTCGGCAATCCCGATCCCGATCATGATGGTGAGCACTGAGCCAAGCGGTGCAAAGCCGGTGAACGTTCGCGGCATCTCGACGAGGAGGCGGCGGACATTGGCGGCTGCCAGCAGGTTCTGGGCCGCGATGACTTCGCCGGTTCCCGGGTGGAGGGCGCTGGCGCCGGCAAGTGCCGCCAGCACGGACGCCACGACCACTAAGAGGGAAAGCCACAGGAACAGCGGAACGGCGTCGGGAATGCGCGCCGCCACGCGCTCGACGGTGGCAAGAAGCCCCCCGCCGGGCGAGGTCAGCGGCTCGCTCGCGGGACTACCCTTGCGCCGGGAGAAGGGTCATGACGCCCGGCCCGATCGGGATTCCGAAGACAAGGAACAGCAGCAGCATCCCGATGCCGACCATGTAGAAGGCAATCGAGAAGGGAAGCATCGTGGCAATCATCGTGCCAATTCCCATGCCCGGCATGTAGCGGGTGGCAGCGACCAGGGCCAGCGGGAAATAGCTCATCAGCGGCGTGATGATGTTGGTGACGGAATCCCCGATGCGATACGCGGCCTGGGTTGCCTCGGGCGAGATTCCGACCAGCATGAACATCGGCACGAAGACGGTCGAAAGAATGGCCCACTTGGCGCTGGCCGAGCCCATGATGAGATTGATGAGGGCGGTCAGCGTGGTCACCCCGACAAGCAGCGGCACGCCGCCCAGCCCGGATTCCCGGAGCGCGCCGGCGCCCGAAATGGCGGAAATGGCGCCAAGGTTCGACCAGGCGAAGAAGGCGATGAAGTGGGCGGCCATGAAGGCGAGCAGGATGTAGGAGGCCATGCTTGCCATCGCGTCCTCGGCCATCTTCACGGCATCCGCGCCGGTCCGGATCCGGCCGGTCGCCCGCCCGTAGAGGATTCCGAGCAGTGCAAGCCCGATGGCGGTCAGCGCCACGATCGCGTTGTAGAAGGGCTCCAGCCCCCCCGTTTCCGGGTTGCGGAGCACCGCATTGTCCGGCGCTGCCAGCGCCGCGAAGCACGCCACGAGCAGCAGCGAGGCAAGGCCGACCTGCCGCAGCCCCCGGCGCTCGGCAGCGGAAAGCGCGCCGGTTGCCATCAGCTCAAGGCCCTCGGGCGCCTGCCAGGTCCCCAGCCTGGGTTCGACGATCCGCACCGTCACGAAGGCGCCAGCCAGCGCGAAGGCCGGCACGAGCGCGATCATCAGGAACCAGTTGGCCGTGGCCTGCACCGTGTAGGCAGGGTCGACCATCCGGGCGGCCGTCTCGGAAATGCCGCCAAGCAGCGGGTCGAGCGAGGTGACGAGCAGATTGGCGCTGTAACCGCCGGAAACCCCGGCAAAGGCAGCAGCGAGGCCTGCCAGCGGATGCCGGCCGGCGGCTGCGAACAGGGCAGCGCCAAGCGGCACCAGCACGACATAGCCCGCATCGGCAGCCAGGCTCGACATGATGCCGGCAAAGACCAGCGCCAGCGCCAGCAGCGGTTGCGGCACGGAGCGCACGAAGCCGCCCAAGGCTGCTGCGATCAGGCCGGAGCGCTCGGCGATCCCGATCCCGATCATCACGGTCAGCACGGTGCCGAGCGGCGGAAAGCCGGTGAAGGTGCGCGGCATCTCGACCAGCATCCGCCGCACCGTCTCGGCCGAGAGCAGGTTGATCGCCCGCAGTTCCTCGCCGGTTGCCGGATGCACGCCCGACAGGCCGGCAAGGCTCGCCAGCACCGACGCCCCGACCACCATGAGCGCCAGCAGCAGGAACAGCAGGACAGGATGCGGCAGGCGGTTGCCGAGCGTTTCGATCAGGCGAAGCATCCACGCCGTCTAGCGGGTTGGCGAGCCGGAACAATCCATGCGATGCATCTTCTGCTGGCAACGCCTGATTGTCATGCTAGCGTCATCGCCATGACATCCTGGATGCGGCTTGCGGCGTCCGGCCTTCTTGGAACGGCGGCGATGCTCGGTGCCGCAGCACTTGGGCTGCACGTTGTGCTGTCATCATTGCTTCTCCCGGGTGTCACACTGCTTGGCTATCTTCGCGGTTCCCAAGCGCCGGCGCCCGAGGAGGCGGTGACCACACGACAGGGTGACAACGAGGCCCCCCAGGCAGGCCCGGACCAGGTCGGGATCGGAGCACTTCCCGATCCTGCGCTTGTCGTTGGCGACAACTGGCGGGTGGCGGCTGCCAACGAGCAGGCACGTGCGCTCTTCGGCCCGCGGATCGGCAGCGCCGACCTGCGCCAGGCCGTCCGGCACCCGGCCGTGCTGGATGCGGTGCGCGCGGCCATGAGCGGTGACAGCCCGGCCGTCCGCGAAGTGGCAGCGCTTGGCCATGCGGAAGGCGCCTTCCGGGTTCGCGCGGTGGCCCTGCCGGAACGGCGCTTCCTTGTCACCTTCGCCGACATCACCCAGGCGCGCCTTGCCGAGCGGATGCGCGCCGACTTCGTGGCGAACGCCAGCCACGAGCTGCGCACGCCGCTGTCCAACATCACCGGCTTCATCGAGACCCTGCTCGGACCTGCCGCCGACGACGAGCCGGCGCGGCGGCGCTTCCTCGAGATCATGGGCCGCGAGGCCGCGCGCATGAGCCGTCTCATCGACGACCTGCTGTCGCTCTCGCGCATCGAGCTCGACAAATATGTCCGCCCGCAGGCACCGCTCGATCTGCCGCCGCTCCTTGCCGACGTCGGCAAGACCCTTGCCATGCGGCTCGAGGCCGACGGCCGGCGGCTGCTCATCGAGGTGCCCGAAAGCCTCCCGCAGGCGGTGGGCGACCGCGACCAGATCCTGCAGGTGCTGCACAATCTCGTCTCGAACGCGCTCAAGTACGGCCACAGCGGCACGCCCATCCGCCTGTCGGCGGCGCATGTCGCGGCCACGGCGCGCGGCGAGGAAGTGCTGCGCATCCAGGTGGAGGATGTGGGCGACGGGATCGCGCCGGAACATCTGCCGCGGCTGACCGAGCGCTTCTACCGGGTGGACACCGGCCGCTCGCGCTCCATGGGTGGCACCGGCCTTGGCCTTGCCATTGTCAAGCACATCGTCGAACGGCACCGCGGCCGGCTCGACATCACCAGCCGCCAGGGCGAGGGCACCACGGTTTCCTTCACGCTTCCCGTCGTGCCGCGCCGGATCGACCCGCCCGCGGCACCCTCGCCAGACACGCCCGAGGCCGCCGCTGCCGACCGGCCCCCGGAGGCGCGTCATAAAACTGAAACTTCACTGTAACACAGGGCCAACAGCGGCGGCATAGGGAAGCAGGGCCGGCGAAGGGCGCCGGGGACTTGCTGGAGAGGGGCGGATGCGGGTGCGCACGGTGGTGGCGGGGCTTGTCGGCGCGCTGCTCGTCGCAGCGCCGGCTGACGCCCGGGACCGCATCCGGATCGTCGGCTCCTCCACGGTGTTTCCCTTCACCACCGCGGTCGCGGAGAATTTCCGGCGGGTCTATCCCAATCTGAAGCCGCCGATCGTCGAATCGACGGGAACGGGTGGCGGCATCAAGCTGTTCTGCGGTGGCGTGGGCGCGCGCCACCCCGACATCGTGAACGCCTCGCGGCGCATCAAGCCGAGCGAGATCGCCGCCTGCAACCGGGCAGGCGTCAACGAGATCGTCGAGGTGAAGATCGGGATCGACGGGTTGGTGCTGGCGCAGGCCAAGACCGGGCCGGACCTTCGCCTCACCCGCCAGCAGGTGTATGAGGCGCTGGCGGCCGAACCCTATGGCAGGCCGCAGCGCGCCCGCTTCTGGAGCGACATCGACCCCTCGCTGCCCCGCATCCGGATCGAGGTGATCGGGCCGCCACCCCGATCTGATCGTCTCGACTTTCGTTTCAGTCGAAAGGCGCACGATCTCGTCGAGCATCGGCACGAGCATGTCGAGGCCTTCAATCGAGAAGCGGT
>JBDNCK010000166.1:0-4824 GCA_046719675.1 Sphingomonadaceae bacterium
ATCGAACAGCACGAGCGATCCATAGCCGTCGACCGAGCCGCCATGCCCGACAAGCACGTGGTCGGCATAGCGGAAGCTGCGCCAGCCCAGCCCATAGGCCGCATCGGTGACGGCCTCGCTCATGACACCGGACCGCCGCCGCGGTGGTGTTGGAACCAGCGGGCGATGCAGGGTGGCGAGCATGTCGGCGGAAAGGACCTGCGCGTTGCTCCCCATCTGCGCGGCCATCCAGCGCACGAGATCGCGGATGGAGCCATTGGCGCCGCCGGCCGCCGGCACGCGATAATAGGCATCCCTGACCACCGTCGGCTGCTTTTCGAGGTGATGCGGCTTCGCCCAGGAGGAGGAAGCCTCCAGCCCTTCCCGCCCATGGCTTGCCGTCGCCATTGCCAGCGGCACGAACAGGTAGCGGCGCACCGCATCGGCATAGGGCTCGCCGGTCACCTCCTCCACGATCTCGGCCACGGCATCGAAGGCGATGTTCTGGTAGGCGTGGCACGTCCCGGGCCGGCAGTAGGGCGCAAGCGAACCGAGCGATGCCCGCAGCAGGCGCGGATCCTCGCCTGCTTCCAGCCGGTCGTCCCAGGCATTGCGGACGAGACCGACCCGGTGGGCGAGAAGATCCTCCACCGTCACCTGCGCCGCGCCGCCGGGCAGGGTGAGCGTGATGGCGAAGCGGCTGAGGGGATCGGTGATGGCAAGCTTTCCCTCCCCGGCAAGTCGGACCACGAGGGAGGCTGCGATGCCCTTGGAAAGCGAGGCCCAGCGGAACACGGTGTCCGGGGTCACCTTGTCGCCGGAGCCGGCCAGAGTCTCGCCATAGCCGCGCAGCAGCCGCACGTCTCCGTCCTCGATGATGCCGATGGCAAGGGCCACCATGTCCGGGTCCTCCATCAGGGTCGCGATCCGCGCTTCCAGCCGATCCGCGTCGATGCGCGAGGGCTTGCGCGTTGCGGCCGCTTCCTCGCGGGCGGTCGCCGAAGCGGCATCCGCCATGGCCGGGCCCGGCTCGGAGCGGCAGGCGCCGAGCACGAGCAGGATGCAGGCTGCGAGGGTCGGGGTCAGGACGGCTGCCAGCGGTCTTTTGCGCATGCCCTCACCCTCTAGCCGCGTGCCACGCGTCATGCGAGACTGGTGCAGAAGCGCCTGATCTGGCCGTTCCGCGTGGGCTGGCTGAAGATATCCGGAGAAGCGGAGTCACACAGCTGCCAAGCCGGCCTCCAGGAAAATGGCGAGCGCGATCCCGAATCCCTCGTCGGATGGCGGACTGGTGTCGGCAAGACTGTAGTCGAGACCCGGTCGCTCCAATTTGTAGCGTCCCGTATGGTGAAAGGGCAGGATCTCGGCGCGCTCGACCACTCCGAGCGGGGCGAGGAGGCGGCCGCCCGCCGCCATCTCCTCGGGATCTCCAGTAAGCCCCGACACCAGCACATAACGCAGCCACATCGGGCTTCGGAGCGCCTTCAGCCGTTGGCAGAAAGCGAGCACCGGGGCATTGTCGAGGCCGGTTACGCGCCGGTGCTGGTCGGGCATAAAGGCCTGCATGTCGAGCACGGATAGATCGATGCCGGCAAGCTCCGAATCCGAAAGCCGCTCGCCATAGAAGCCGTTCGTTTCGATTGCAGCGTGAACGCCCATTGCCATCGCCGCAGCGAAGAGCAATACGGCAAATCGATCCTGCATAGGTTGCTCACCACCCGAAAGCGAGAGACCCCCAATTATCGTCTTCAGGCTGGGCGCATGTTTTTTAACTTCCTCGACTGCGCGGGAGATGGGCACGCGGATGTCGTTTGCCAGCGTCCAGGTGCTGGGATTGTGACAATGTTGGCAGCAGAACCTCCGGTCCGTCGTCTAGACAACCAGGCGGATGCCCGGTCCATCGACGGCGGATTCAGTGGTAGAACTGCGGAGGAAGCCGATGTCTCCGGACCTGAGAGCTTCCCGCACGCTTGGTTCCTGGGACATGCGTTGCACGTTCGATGTGCATGTCGGACGGACTGTCACCTTCGAGCTCGCCATGCTTGAGCATCCGATATCCTGTCATGTCATTTCCCGTGGAAGATGTGGTGGATCACGTCGAGCTACTCCTCGCACGTCATGCGCACGAAGTTGACGGCGCAGCCCGACACCCGGATCGCCAGGCTCGAGTAATTCTCCGAACGGTCCATCGCGTCGAGCACAGTCTCACGAGTGATCAGTTTTGTCTTCATGCGATGGTCGTCGTGCCGAAACAGGCGTCGAAAATGGCGACGAGATTGGTGATCCGGTCATCCGTTGTCGTGCCCAGTCCGGACGGGACGGCAGTGGCGGTCAGCATGATTCCGTCGGCTGCGTCGCGATAGGGAATCTTGGCAGCCGAAGCCGGCTTCGCTGCCTGGCGGGAGGCGGAAGCGGCCGCACGGGTGAGCGCATCGGTGGTCTCGACCTTGCGGACCGGCTCTCTGCCAAGCGGATTTCCCAGGAAGCAGCACTTACCGAGGCAACTGACAGGGCGGAAGCTTGGCGCACCATCACGCGCCTACGGATCGACAGCCATTCGCTCTGGATGCGCCCCGACTGACAGGATCGGGCTTGCCTTTGCGGAACCGCTGCTGAGTGTCCGCGTCGATGCTTGCGCCATTGCGTGGCGGCTTGGGCAGCGGCGTTGGGTCTGGCTCCATCGGGCCGGAGCGCTGCCCCGCTTGGTTGACCATCCCCAACAGGCATGTATTGTCCTGATAAGAGAACCATCGCGAAAGGGGGAGCATGCCACTGGACAGAAGACTGCTGCTGGCAGGAGCAGCCGCAGCCGTTGCAGCACCCTATGTCGCCCGCGCGTCCGTGCCTGTCAGTCCCAGGTCCGCCAGGGCCTATTCGAGACGCGCCATCACGCTGGTGCGCGAAAGCCTCGTCATCGACATGCTGGCACCCCTCAGGATTGAAGTGACACCCGAATATTATGCCGCGGCGCTAAGCTCGCAGGAGGCGGCGGACTTTCTGGCAAGCGGCATCACTGGGTTCCACCATGCCTTCGGGCTTGGCGGGCCGAATGCGCGCGAGCAGGCACTCTCCTATCTTGCGATCTGGGGCAATTTCGCCGCGCGCAACAGCCATGTCTTCTCTGCCATCGGTTCGGTTTCCGACCTTCTGCGCGCGAAGCGCGAAGGCAGGTGCGGCGTCATCATGGGCATCCAGAACGCCGACCAGTTCCAGACCGTCGCCGATGTCCGCTTCTTCCACCAGATCGGCCTGCGCTGCGCTCAGCTGACCTACAACTCGCAGAATCGGATCGGCTCGGGCGCGACCGACAGGGTGGACGGCGGCGTCAGCGACTTCGGCGCCAGCATCATCGCGGCGATGAACGAAGTCGGGATGCTGGTTGATGTATCCCACTGCGGGGACCGCACGACTCTCGACGCCATTGCCCTTTCGAAGCAGCCAGTCTCCATCACCCACAGCAATTGTCGCGCGCTTGTCGATCATCCGCGGCTCAAGACCGACGAGGCGATCAAGGCGATGGCGGCGACTGGCGGGGTCATGGGCATCACCGGGGTACGCATGTTCGTCCGCGCCAGCGAGCCGGTCAGCGTCGCCCATGTTGTCGACCATGTCGACCATGTCGCGAAACTGGTAGGGATCGAGCATGTCGGGGTCGGAACCGACGCCGATCTCTATGGCTATGACTCGGTGTCGGCCGAATTCAACAAGCGGCTGCGGGCCGGCTACAAGGAAAGTTACGCCTTTCGTGACCGGATAGATGTCGACGGATTCGACCATCCACTGAAAATCTACGATCTCACGGAAGAGTTGATCCGCCGAGGCTATTCCGACTCGCACGTGCGCCTCGTCCTCGGGGGCAATTTCCAGCGCATGCTCAAGGCCGTCTGGGGGGTGTGAGCATGGGGTGGCTCCGGCCGGCATTGCTTGCGATGCTTTGGCTCCTGATGGCGCTGCCGGCGGCCGCCAGCGGCCAGCTGTCCGCGCGCCTTGCCGGGCTCGAGCCGTTTGTCGACGGAGTCATCGCCCAGCAGATTGTCACACGCGAAGTCGCAGGCGCAGTCGTGGCCGTGGTCCATCGCGACCGGACGGTGCTGCTTCGCGGGTATGGCCATGCCGATATCGCAGCCGACAGGCCCGTTGATCCCGCGCAGACTCTTTTCCGGCCGGGCTCCGTTTCCAAGCTCCTGACCTGGGCGCTCCTCATGCAGCAGGTCGAGGCGGGCCGCGTCGGTCTTGATGACGATGTCGGTCGCTGGCTCGATTTTCCTCTGTCATCTTTCGAGAGCGAACCCGTACGCGTTCGCCATCTCCTCAATCACAGCTCCGGCTTCAACGAAGTGTCCGGAATCATCACACGCGATCCTGCCACGCTGAAGCCGTTTCGCGAATGGATGCGCGAGAAGGCCCCGCGCCGCCTGTGGCCGGCGGGCACGGAAGTCGCCTACTCCAATTATGGCTCGGCGCTCGCCGGGATCATCGTCGAGGAAGCAACGGGCCTGCCATTCGTCGAGGCGGCCGACGCCAGGCTGTTTGCCCCGCTGCGCATGCTGTCCACCACCTTTCGCGAGCCGCTGCCCCCAGCGCTCGCGCGGCGCATGGCCACGGGCTACCGAATGGAGGAGGGGCAGCTGGTTGCGCAAACGCCGGAATGGATTAGCGCGATCGGCCCGGCCGGATCGGTCTCGACTAGTGCTCCCGACATGCTGCGCTTCATGCGCATGCTGCTGAATGGCGGCAAGCTCGATGGGGCGCGCGTGCTGAAGCCCGAGACGGTCCGGTTTCTCATGGCGGATTCGATGGCCAGTGCGCCGGGCTTCTCGGGCATGGGCAACGGGTTCTTCGTGT
>JBDNCK010000167.1:0-4769 GCA_046719675.1 Sphingomonadaceae bacterium
TCCCTGGCAAGGGGCCATGCGCTTCCACCTGGCCAGCGCCTGGGCCAGCTTGCTGGCAACCGAAGGGTTGATCGCATCCATCGCCAGCGCCTCGCTGGCAATGAGCGCATAGGCTTGCGGGTCGTTGAACCGCAGCTGGTTCGCCGTGAAGGCAAGGAACAGCGATCGCGCGCGGTTGGGGTTCCTGCGGTCGAAGGCCGGGTCGTCCGTCAGGGTGCGCACGGTGTCGAGCGTATCGGCCAGCGCGCTGCTGGCCTGGACGGAAAACCACTTGTCGAGAAGGCTCGGATCGGACCCATGCCATGCGCGGAACAGCCGCAGCGCCTCCAGCCGCTCGACGGCCTTGGAGGAGGCAAGCGCGGTGAGCGCTGCCATCCGGTCGGTCATGCCGCGGCTGTCGGTGAACATGAGGAAGGCGGCGGCCGTTGCCTCGTGGCCGTCTTCGGCCATCAGCGCGGAAAGCGCCACGCCCTTCAGGCGGCGCCAGCCCTTGGCGCGCGGCGAAAGATCCGCAGGATCGGTGTCGGCGGCGTGGAAGGCATCCCAGAGCGGCTGCGCGCAGGAAGCGAGGATCGCCCGCCGCAAGGCCTGCCGGGCGGCATGGATGGCCGGCGGGTCGACGGCGTCCATCCGGTCGCCCACCAGCGACTCCGAAGGCAGGAGGATGGCCTCGGCGACGAACGCCGGATCCTCCTCGCGCGCGGCAAGCGTGCGGGAAACCGCCCCTGCCACTTCCGCGTGGAACAGGGGTGCACCGGCTTCGATGCTGCGCAGCATGGCCATCATCATCAGGCGCTGCAGCGCGTCATAGCGGGCGAAGGGGTCGTCGTCATGGGCGGCAAGGGTGGCAAGTTCCGCCGGATCCGGGTCGGGTGCCACCAGCACGGGTGCGGCAAAGCCGCGGTTGGCCGAAAGCAGCGCCGGGCCGGTCACCCCCGGGAAGGGGATGGTAGCCTCGCGGGTTGCAAGCGGGATCGTCGTCGGCCCGGCAAGGCGCTTGCCGTCGGGCGCGAACAGCGCGACTTCGAACGGGATGAGGAGCGGCGGCGCGTCCCGGCCTGCCACCTCGTTCGCCTGGGACAAATGGAGAAGCAGACCATCGGGCCCGGGGGCAAGCCGCACGCTGACGGTTGGCGTTCCGGCCTGTTCGTACCAGCGCCGGAAGCCTGCGATGTCGAGCCCTTCGGCAGCCATTGCCTGCAGGAAATCCCCGATCGTGGCGGCCTTGCCGTCATGGTCGGCGAAATAGCGGTCGCAGGCCGCGCGGAACGCCGCCGGCCCCATCAGCCGCTCCATCATGCGGATGAGCTCGGCACCCTTGCTGTAGATGGTCGAGGTGTAGAAGTTCGAGATTTCCAGATATTCGCCCGGCTGCACCGGGTGGGCGAGCGGCCCGGCATCCTCGGGGAACTGGAAGGCGCGCAAGGCGCGCGCTTCCTCGATCCGCCGGACGGCCGGCGAGCCGATGGAGGCCATGAACTGCTGCTCACGAAAGACGGTGAAGCCTTCCTTGAGCGAAAGCTGGAACCAGTCGCGGCAGGTCACCCGGTTGCCCGACCAGTTGTGGAAATATTCATGCGCAACCACGGCGGTGACCGAATCGAGGTCGAAATCGGTCGCCGTCGCCGGGTCGGCCAGGATATATTTCGCGTTGAAGATGTTGAGGCCCTTGTTCTCCATCGCACCGAAATTGAAGTCGTGGACGGCGACGATGTTGAAGACATCGAGATCATACTCGCGGCCATAGGCTGCCTCGTCCCAGGCCATTGCCTGTTTCAGCGCGGCCATGGCGTGGGCGCAGCGGGGAACGTCGGCCGCTGCCGTCCAGATGGCGAGATCGACGGTGCGCCCCGAGGCCGTCACGAACCCGTCGCGCAGCGGTTCGAGCTGGCCGGCCACCAGCGCGAAGAGATAGGAGGGCTTGGGATGGGGATCGTCCCACTCGGCGAAATGGCGGCCGCCTTGCAACGGGCCGGCCTTTCCCGGATTGCCGTTGGCCAGCAGCACCGGATAGCGCTGCGCATCCGCTTCCAGCCGGACATGAAAGCGGGCGAGCACATCGGGCCGATCCGGGAAGAAGGTGATGCGGCGGAAGCCTTCGGGCTCGCACTGGGTGCAGAGATTGCCCCCCGAGGCATAGAGGCCCATGAGGCGCGTGTTGGTCTCGGGCCGGATCGCCACCACCGTCTCGATGACAGCCGCGTCGCCGGCAAGGGCGAGCGTCAGGCCCCTGTCGCTGTCATTGGGAAGGGGCTGCGGCGCGCCGTCGATCGTCAGCGCAAGAAGCTCGAGGCTTTCGCCGTAGAGGGAGAGGGGGCGGTCGTGGGCGCCGTTGCGCACGGCCTTGAGCCGGGCGTGGACCAATGTGCGGGCCGGGTCCAGCTCGAAGCGCAGGGCAACCGTCTCGACGCGCCAGTCCGGCGGGCGATAGTCGGAAAGGCGCGTGGGCGCGGGCGGCTGGCTGATACGGGTGGCGTCCATGGATGCTGGCTACGCCTGCAGCCTTTGGGTCACAAGTCCGAAACGCGGCCTGGAAATGGTCAGGGGCGGCGGCCGAAGGCAAGGCCCGCCAGCAGGCCCGCCCCGATCGCCAGCGCCACGGCAATCAGGCCATAGGCAAGGCTGTGCTCCTGCGCAAAGACATAGATGGAACGTTCAAAGCCGGTCTTGTCGATGATGATGGGGGCGGTGGCGCGGGCGCGTACCCGGCCGTCGGAGATGAGGTAGATTTCCGCGCGATAGTTGCCGACCGGCACGGCAGAGGGAATGGGGATGCGGGCGCGATAGAGGATGTCCGAGGTGACGCGGACTCCAAAGGGCTGCTCCACATAGAGGCCGGTGTTGCGCCTGAGGTCGAGCAGGCCATCCTGGAAGCGGCGGCTGGTCTCGGGGTCGACCGCGGTTGCCGGCGAGAGCTGGAGATAGGCGAGGCCGATCTCGTAGATGGCGGCGCTGCGCTCGTCGAGCAGGCCGGAGATCGGCGCGGTGGTGGCAACCGCATAGAAGCCAGGCGCGCTTTCGAAGCGGACGGCGGCCGTGTTCACCCAGATGCCGAGCACGCGCTCCTTCAGCCGGACGGTGAGCGGCTGGGCTGGCCCGCGGATGACGATGGCAATCCCTGGCACCTCGCCGGGCCGCGCGCCCCTTGGATACTGGATGGCGCCGAACACCAGCAGCTCGGCGCCAGCGAACCGGTAGGAAATGTCGATCCGGCTCTGCGACAGGTCGGCAACCAGGGTCGGATCCTGGGCGGCAAGCGGGCGCGGCAGCAGGAGCAGGAAAAGCAGGAAGAGCGCCCTCATCGCGGTGCCTCGATCGTGTAGAGGTCGGCCGGCTGCCAGGTGAGGCCGACGAACAGGCGCACGGCCACCGCAAGCACGAGGAGCGCAAGCGCCAGGCGCAGCTTCTCGGGCGCGAGCTGCTGGGCGGTGCGCGCGCCAAGCTGGGCGCCGACGACGCCGCCGACCAGCAGCAGGCCCGCAAGCACGATGTCCACCGTCTGCGACTGGAAGGCGTGGAGGATGGTGGCAACGGCTGCCACCCACACGATCTGGAAGAGGCTGGTGCCGACCACCACGCCGGCGCTCATGCCAAGCAGGTAGAGCATGGCCGGCACGATCACGAAGCCGCCGCCCACCCCCATGATGACGGTAAGCACTCCCACCACCAGCCCCACGAGGAAGGGCGCCAGCGGCGAGATGTAGAGACCGGAGCGGGGAAAGCGCATCCTGAGCGGCAGGGCGGCCACCAGCGGATGGTGGCGGCGCACAGGCGCCGGCGGCCCGGCGTTGCCCTTGCGCACGCGCAAGGCGGCAACCGACTCCTTCAGCATCAGGATGCCGACGGTGCCGAGCAGCCCGACATAGAGGAGCCCGATCGTGACATCGATCTGGCCGAGCGCCTGCAGGCGCTGGAACAGGAGTGAGCCGGCTGCCGTGCCGACGAAGCCGCCGCCGACGAGCACGGCCCCCAGCTTCAGATCCACGCCTTTCGCGCGGTAATGGTTGAGCGCACCGGAAACGGAGGCGCCCGTCACCTGGGTGGCCGCAGACGCAACCGCGATGGCCGGCGGGATCCCGTAGAAGATGAGGAGCGGGGTGGTAAGGAAGCCGCCGCCCACGCCGAACATGCCGGAGAGGAATCCCACCAGCAGCCCCAGCGCGATGATGAGGGCGCCGTTCACCGACATCTCGGCGATGGGGAGGTAGATGTCCACGGGTCTGCCCTATCCGCGCCTTGTGGCACGGAAAAGGCCGGCGCCCTGCGACGCCGGCCCCACCGACCCTGACGGGAAACTCAGGCGGAAAGGACGGCAAGCCCCTTGCGGCGGCGACGCAGCGAGGCGCCGACCAGCGCGAAGCCCGTGATCAGCATCGCCCAGGTGCCGGGCTCGGGGATGATGCCGGCGGCGATGTTGTCGAACTCGAAGCTGTTCTGGCCCGAGGTGAAGACGATCCGGTTCACGGGCGTGGCGCCGAAGTTGAAGAAGAAGCGGGCGTTGTCATTGGGGTTGGTGCCCGAACCGGTGGCGCTGCCCGGAAAGGCGAGCTGGCTGCCGGTGAAGCTGGCAACGAGGCCGCCGGGCCCGAAGAACTGCAGCTGGTTGGTGGGATCAAGCGACCCCAGGTCGATCGACAGCGAACGCAGCAGCGGCGTGTCCAGCTGCGCGAACTCGAGGGGGTTCCGGCGCACCGACATGTAGAGCGTGGTGTTGCCCGGAAGCGGCCGGGCGATGCCGGAGATGAGGCCATCGGTGCCGTTGTAGATAG
>JBDNCK010000017.1:0-13108 GCA_046719675.1 Sphingomonadaceae bacterium
ATCTGACCGCAAGGTGCTGGCCGACATCGCCTTCCACGAGCCGGAGGTGTTTGCCGGCATCGTCGGGCAGGCGAAGAGCGCGCTGGAGGCTCAACCGGCCACGGCCTGACCGCCCCTTTCCGGGGGCCAGGGAATCGGACGACAGGCATGAACGCGGACGTGGACGCGCTGAGGGCGCAGCACCTCGCGGACCTTGCCCGGGCAGACACGCCCGAGGCAGTGGAGGCCGTGCGCGTGGCAGCGCTCGGCAAGTCGGGCACGGTCACCGCGCTCCTCAAGACGCTGGGCCGGCTTGCGCCTGACGAACGGCTGGCCGTCGCGCCGGCCTATCAGGCGCTGCGCGAGGAAGTGGCGGCTGCCATCGAGGCGAAGAAGGCAGCGCTCGCCGAGGCCGTGCTTGCCGCGCGGCTGGAGGCGGAACGCGAAGACATGTCGCTTCCCGTGGCGCTGCCGCCCAGGGGCAGCGTGCACCCGATCAGCCAGGTGATGGAGGAACTGGCCGAGATCTTCGCGGACCTGGGCTTTGCCGTTGCCGAAGGCCCGGAAATCGAGGACGACTGGCACAATTTCACCGCCCTCAACATCCCGCCCGAGCATCCCGCGCGCGCCATGCACGACACCTTCTATGTGGCGGGCCCCGATGCTCCGGCAGACGGCGGGCAGGGCGGCATGGTGCTGCGCACCCACACCTCGCCCGTCCAGATCCGCACCATGACGGGCCGGAAGCCGCCCATCCGGATCATCGCGCCGGGGCGCGTCTATCGCTCGGATTCGGATGCCACCCACACGCCCATGTTCCACCAGGTGGAAGGGCTGGTGATCGACCGCGACACCCATCTCGGCCATCTCAAATGGACGCTGGAGACCTTCGTGAAGGCCTTCTTCGAGGTGGATGCCGTCGAGCTGCGGCTGCGCCCGAGCTATTTTCCCTTCACCGAGCCTTCGGTGGAAGTGGATGTCGGCTGCTCGTGGGACGGCGGGCGCCTGTCGATCGGCGGCACCTCCTCCTGGCTCGAGATCCTCGGCGCCGGCATGGTGCACCCCAAGGTGATCGCCAACTGCGGACTGGACCCGGCCGAATGGCAGGGGTTTGCCTTCGGCTGCGGGATCGATCGCCTCGCCATGCTGAAATATGGCATGACGGACCTGCGCGCCTTCTTCGATGCCGACCTGCGCTGGCTCCGGCACTATGGCTTCCGCGCGCTCGACGTGCCGACGCTTTCCGGGGGCATTTCGCCATGAAGATGCCGATCTCCTGGCTGCGGCGCCATCTTGCAACCGACGCAGACGCAGCAACGATCGCCGACACGCTGACCCGGATCGGGCTCGAGGTCGAGGGCATCCATGATCCGGCCGCGCGGCTGGCGCCCTTCACGATCGCCCGCGTGTTGTCCGCCGAGCGCCATCCCCAGGCCGACAAGCTGCAGGTGCTCGACGTCGACACCGGAACCGGGGAGCCGGTGCAGGTGGTGTGCGGCGCGCCCAATGCGCGCGCCGGCCTTGTCGGCGTGTTCGCAGCGCCAGGCACCCACGTGCCCGGCATCGACCTCACGCTCAAGGTGACGGCAATCCGCGGCGTCGAGTCGAGGGGCATGATGTGCTCGGCGCGCGAGCTGGAGCTGGGCGAGGATCATGCCGGCATCATCGAACTGCCGGAAGACGCGCCCGTGGGTGCGGCCTATGCCCCATGGGCGGGGCTCGACGATCCCGTCATCGAGGTGGCGATCACGCCCAACCGGCAGGATTGCATGGGGATTTACGGGATTGCGCGCGATCTTGCAGCCGCAGGGCTGGGCACCCTTGCGCCCCTTGACGTCCCCGCCATTGCCGAAGGCCCGCCCTGCCCGGTGCCCATTGCCATCGAGGACGCACAGGGCTGCCCGGCCTTCTTCGCGCGCGCGATTCTCGGCGTTCGCAACGGTCCCTCGCCGCAGTGGCTCCAGGATCTGCTCATGCGCGCGGGCCTGAGGCCCGTCTCGGCGCTCGTCGATGTCACCAACTATTTTGCGATCGGCTTCGGCCGGCCGCTCCATGTCTATGACATCGCGAAGCTTTCCGGCGGGTTGACGGCGCGCCGAGCAGTGGCGGGCGAGACGATCCACGCGCTCAACGGCCGGACCTACACGCTCGACGAGACGATGTGCGTGATCGCCGATGCGGATGCCGTGCACGACATCGGCGGGATCATGGGCGGGGCACAGTCGGGCGTTTCCGGAACGACGACGGATGTGCTCATCGAGGCCGCCTGGTTCGATCCCGCACGCATCGGGGCGACGGGCCGGAAGCTCGGCATCCATTCCGATGCGCGCGCCCGCTTCGAGCGCGGGGTGGATCCGGCGTTCGTGGCGCCGGCGCTCGACATGGCGGCCGCCATGATGCGTGAGCTTTGCGGCGGCACGATCAGCAGGGCCGTCCATGTCGGCGCGCCGCCGGCGCTCGACCGGGTGATCCGCTTCGATCCGGCAACGACGCAGCGCCTGTCCGGGCTCGATGTTCCGGCGGCCGAGCAGCGCGCCATCCTCGAGCGGCTCGGCTTTGGCGTGGCGCCCGACTGGGCTGTTGCGGTGCCCTCCTGGCGGCGCGATGCCGAAGGGCCTGCGGATCTCGTCGAGGAAGTGGTGCGCATGGTCGGGCTCGACCGGGTCGCCTCGGTGCCGCTGCCGCGCAGCGAAGGGGTCGCAAGACCGACCGCGACGCCCGCGCAGCTGCTGGAGCGCCGGGTGCGCCGGGCGCTGGCGGCGCGCGGGCTGGACGAGGCCATCACCTGGAGCTTCATTGCCGGGGAAGACGCGGAGCGCTTCGGCGGCGGCGCCTGGAAGGTCGTCAACCCGCTTTCCGCCGAGCTCGAGGTCATGCGCCCGTCGCTGCTTCCGGGGCTGCTGGCCGCAGCGCAGCGCAATCTCGCGCGCGGCGCAACCAGCGTCCGGCTGTTCGAGCTGGGCCGCCGCTATCGGGAGACGGGCGAGCATCCAACCGCCGCCCTGCTCCTGGCCGGCGCGTTCACGTCCCGTCACTGGCGAACCGGCAAGGCCCGCGCCGCCGACGGGTTCGACGCCAAGGCCGAGGTGCTGTCCGCGCTCGAGGCAGCCGGCGCGCCGGTTGAGCGGCTTTCCGTCCAGCAGCCGGCGAGCGCCTTCTATCACCCCGGCCGGTCGGGCCGGCTGGTGCTCGGCAAGGCGGTGCTCGCCGAGTTCGGGGAACTGCATCCGGGCCTGCTTGCCGATGTCGGCCCGGCAGCCGCCGCGGAGATCTTTCTCGATTCGCTGCCGCAGGCGCGGGCGAAGCGCCGGCCGCCGTTCCAGCCGTCGCCGTTGCAGCCGGTGCGCCGCGACTTCGCCTTCCTTGTGCCCGCGGCGCTTCCGGCCGAGCAGCTGCTGCGGGCGGTGGAAGGGGCCGACAGGGCGCTGATCACGGAGGTGACCCTGTTCGACCGCTTCGCCGGCGCGGGTGTGCCGGACGGTCAGGTGAGCCTTGCGCTTGCGGTCACCCTGCAGCCGCGCGAGCGCACGCTGACCGAAGCGGACCTCGAGGCCGTCAGCCGCGCGATCGCGGATGCGGCCACGCGGCTGGGAGCGGTCCTGCGGTCCTGAGGCCTCAGCCCGGCAGCCGGCCGGACTGAACCTGCTCCTGGGTGACGGGGATCACCCGCATTTCCACCCGCCGGTTGCGCGCCCGTCCCTCGGGCGTGTCGTTGGATGCGACGGGCTGGTTGAAGCCGAAGCCGCGGGTGTTGATCCGTGCCGGGTTCACGCCGAAACCGATTAGCGTATCGGCCACCGCGCGGGCCCGCTCTTCGGACAGGCGCTGGTTGAGTTCGGCCGACCCGGTCGAGTCCGTGTGGCCGAACACGCCAAGGATCGTCGAGGGATAGTTGTTGAGAATCCCCGCCAGCTGCTCGAGCTCGGTCCGGAGCTCGGGCCGGACCATCGCGGAGCCGGTTGCGAAGGTGATGTTGTCCGGGAAGGTCAGCTGGAGCTCGTCACCCTGCCGCTGCATCTCGATGCCGGTGTTGGCGATTGCCGCGCGCATCTCGCGCTCCTGCCGGTCCATGTAGCCGCCGACAGCGCCCCCGAGGATCGAGCCGACGCCGGCGCCAACCAGCGCTCCCGTGCGGCCGCCGGCTGCCCCGCCGATGAGCGCCGCGCCTGCAGCGCCGGCAAGCGCGCCCTTGCCGCCCCGCGTCATCTGCCGCTGCCCCGTGTCGGGGTTGGTGGTGCATGCGCCGGTGAGAACGAGGGCGGCAACCGCAACAGCTGCCCCCAGATGCCTCGTCTTCAACCCTTCCATCGCAATCTCCCTTGCTCCTTGCGTGTCTCAGGCCTGTTGCCGGCGCCACCTTAGGCCGCACACTGGATGCGCGCTAGGCAGGATCGTTGAGCGCCAGCCAACGGCGAACCATCGCTTCCACCTGCGGCATTGCCTCGAACTGAACCATGTGTCCGGCAGCCGCCACCTGGCCGGTGGTGACGTGCCCGGACGCCCGCGCCAGATCCGACAGGCGGTTGACCGACCTGGCCGCGGTGATCGCAAGCACGGGCACCTGAAGGCCGGCGAGGGCCGCCGCCGCCCCGCCATCCGCGTTCCAGGCCAGCACGCATTCCCACTGCCTGCGCGCCGTCTGCGCAGGAGTCGCTGCCATGCTGGCGACCAGCTGCTCGAACCGGGCTGCGGCTTCCGGCGCGAGGGGGGCGAACAGCTGGTCCCGCGCGAAGGCTGCGATGATGTCCGACGGCGGCCTTGCGGCCAGATGGGCGCCAAGACGCGCGCCGGCCGCGATCGCCCTGTCGCTGGCCAGCAGGTGGGCGGGATCGAGCAGCACGGCACCTGCCACGCGCTCCGGTGCGGACGCCGCCATGGCGAGCGCCACCTGGCCGCCCATGGAATGCCCGACGGCAAGAAAGCGCGCGGGCGCTTCCCGGAGAACCGCAGCGGCATGCGCCGGTATGGAAAGGTCTTGCGCGGGCGGGCTGGCGCCATGGCCCGGCAGATCGAGGAGCAGCCGGTCGCGTTCGGGGAAGGCTGCCGCCACCGGGCGCATGGCTTCGCGGTTGCAGCACCAGCCGTGGACCAGGACGAAGGGGAGGGCGCCAGCAGTGCGGCCCGGCAGATGTTCGGTTGCAAGGCGCATGCACGGCCCATGCCGCGCCCGGACGCTTTCTCACAAGCTTCTTGTGGCAAGCCGGCGCAGACGGCATAGGGAGACAGCCGCCATGTCCTCCTTTCCCTGGGGCGACATCGCCCTCATCCTTTCCCTCATCCTGCTGAACGGGCTGTTCGCGGGTGCGGAGCTTGCGATCGTGTCGTCGCGCAAGCCCCGGCTCCAGGTGCTGGCGCGCGCCCAGGTGCCGGGCGCCGAGACGGCGCTGCGCCTGCAGGAGGAGCCGGGCCGGTTCCTTTCTGCCGTGCAGGTCGGGATCACGCTGGTCGGGATCGGCAATGGCGCCTTCTCGGGTGCACGGCTGGGAAGCCCGGTTGCCGAGCGGCTGGTGGCGCTCGGCGTCCCGGCGCCTGCCTCGGGCGCGCTTGGCCTGGCAATCGTCATCGTGACCGTCACCTATCTCTCGCTCATCATCGGCGAACT
This sequence comes from Sphingomonadaceae bacterium, assembly GCA_046719675.1. Taxonomy (GTDB): domain Bacteria; phylum Pseudomonadota; class Alphaproteobacteria; order Sphingomonadales; family Sphingomonadaceae; genus Thermaurantiacus. The sequence goes on from JBDNCK010000017.1 coordinate 5,582, forward strand.
GGTGCCAAAGCAGCTGGCGCTGCGCGCGCCCGAGCGGATTGCCGCGCGCGTGGCCCCGGCCATGGACCTGCTCGCCCGTCTGTTCGCGCCCGTGGTCGGTCTGCTCGATGCCTCCACGGCGCTCGTCTTCCGCCTGCTTGGCGTTGCGCGGGGGTCCGACCAGAGTGTGACGGAGGAGGAACTTCGGACGATCGTCGCCGAGGCCGAGACGGCAGGGGTCATCGAGGAGCGCGAGCGCGAGCTCATCACCGGCATCATGCGCATGGCCGACCGCCGCGTGCGCGGGCTGATGACCCCGCGCGTGGACGTGGACTGGATCGACGTGTCCGCCGATGCCGATTCGATCCGCGCGCGCCTCATCGAGACCCCGCACAGCCGGCTGGTGCTCGCCGATGGCGCCATCGACCGGCCGCTCGGGGTTATCCAGTCGCGCGATGTGCTGGCAGCGCTGCTCGAGGGCGCGCCGGCCGATCTTGGAACCTTCATGCGCAAGGCGCCCGTCGTCCCCGACGTGGCGGACGCCATGGCCGTGCTCACGGCGCTTCGGGATTCGGGGGTGCCGATGGCCTTCGTGGTCGACGAATATGGGCATTTCGAAGGAATCGTCACGCCATCGGACCTGCTGGCCGCGATTGCCGGCGAGTTCCGCTCCAGCCTCGACGAAGGGGAGGAACCCTCGGTCGTGGTGCGGGACGACGGCAGCCTGCTGGTGGCCGGCGGCATGGCCGCCGACGAGCTGGCCGAACGCCTGGGCTTCGCGCTCGACGCCGAACGCGACTTCCAGACCGTGGCCGGCTTCGTGCTGGCGGAACTCGAACATATTCCCGCCACCGGGGAGCATTTCGATGCCCATGGCTGGCGCTTCGAGGTAGTCGACATGGATGGCCGCAAGATCGACAAGCTGCTGGTGCGGCGGCTGGAGGAGGGGTGATGCGCCTGTGGCTCCTGCTCGGGGCGCTGCTGCTGCCCTGGACCCTTCTCGCCTGGGTGTTGTTTTCTGCCATGCGCGGCGGCAGTCGCACCGTCTACGACATCGGCCGGTCGATGGGCTATGCTCCGGCCCAGACGCAATGGCTGGCCGAGATCCTCGCCGAGGCAGGCGGCGCCGGCCAGGTGGTGGTGGGGATCGTCTGGCTTCTGGGGGCGGGCGCGCTCGGGCTGACGGGGCTCATCCTCAACCGTCGATGATGTGATCCTCGAGGTCGCCGGCTTCGTCCTCGCTGATCGTCCAGCCGCTGGCGGACGCCCCGACCTCGTGCACGCGGGCGCGATCGCCGCACACCAGATGATGCCAGGCCGGCAGCGGCTGGCCCTTGTGGAGGCGGACATAGGCGCAGGTGCCGGGCAGCCAGTCGAGGCTTGCGACCGTTCCGGGCCGCAGGGTCACGCAATCGGGCACGCGGGCGCGCCGGTTGGCATAGTCGGAGCAGCGGCAGGTCTCGCGATCCAGCAACCGGCAGGCGACATTGGTGCGGTAGAGGCGGCCGGTCTCCTCGTCCTCGAGCTTGTGGAGACAGCATTTGCCGCACCCGTCGCACAGCGCCTCCCATTCGTCGCGCGTGAGCTCGGCAAGGGCAAACCGCTCCCAGAAGCGGGGGCGCAGCCTAGCGGACATGCGTGTCGAGGAGGGCGGCAACCGCCTCGGGGCTCGATTCGGGCCCAGGCAGGAAGGCCACCGGCCGGCCGGCGGTGTCGAAAAGGTAGATGGCGTCCGAATGATCGACGAGATAGCTGCCGTCCGTTGCGCCCTCCTGCCTGCGGGCATAGACGCGGAAGGCTTTGAGGGCTGCTGCCACCGCGTCGGGTGTTCCGGTAAGCCCCAGCAGGCGCGGGTGGAAATGGCTGGTGAACTCGGCCAGCACCTGCGGCGTGTCGCGCTCGGGATCCACGGTCACGAAGAGCGGCAGCACGATCGCCCCCCGCCGCGGATGCTCGGCTTCGAAGCGGGCAAGGCCGGCGCCGAGATTGGCTGTGGAAACGGGGCAGACATCGGGACAGAAGGTGAAGCCGAAATAGACGAGGCGCCACTGCCCGTCGAACCCGGACCAGGAGACGGGCGCGCCGGTTTCGTCCACCAGCGCAAACTCCCCGCCGATCGCAGCCCCCGACAGATTGCCCTGCGGCAGCCGCGCTGCGCGCAGATAGATGGCAGCCGCCCCGGCAATCGCTGCAACTGCCAGGAGAAGGATGAGGAGTCGCAACGCAGGACGGGTGGCCATCGCCCGTGCATATGGGATAACGAAGGACATTCTGGAAGAGCAGCTCGAAGGGTGGAGCCATGCGCAACAAGGTGAAGCTGCTGCTGGCACTGATGCTGGCCCTGGCGTCGGTGCCGGCCACGGCCCAGTTTTCGGACGCCTACAACTTCTTCAAGGCGGTCAAGGATCGCGACGTGCTGGCCGCCAAGAACCTCATCGACAAGCCGGGCAGCGTCGTCATCAACCAGCGCGATCTCGACAGCGGCGTGACTGCGCTCATCCTCGTCACGCGCCGGCGCGACGCACCATGGATGCGCTTCCTGATCGAGGAAGGCGCCGACATCAATGCCCGCGACCGCGACGGCAACACGGCGCTCCACGTGGCAACCATGGCAGGCTATGCCGATGGCGTCCGGCTGCTGATCGCCTTCAAGGCCAATGTGAACGCTGTCAACGGCCGCGGACAGACGGCCCTGTTCAAGGCGGTCGAACGGCGCGATGCGGACATGGTGAAGCTCCTGCTCGACAATGGCGCCGACCCGGATATCCCCGAGCATCAGACGGGGATGTCCCCGCGTGATCTCGCAAGGTCCGATCCGCGCGCCGGGCCGATCGGGCGCCTGCTGGCCGAAGCGCCCGAGCGTGTGAGGAAGCCGGTGGCGGGTCCCTCGCTCTGATGCGGATTCCCGGGCTGCCGCTCCTGCTGCTGCTGGCAGCCTGTGGCGGCACTCCGCCCGCCGACACCCGCGATGCGGCCGGCGGCTGGGGGGCGCAACCGGAACTTGCCGAGCCCCGCCGCGGCATTCCCGGCCTCAAGTTCGCCAAGGTTCTGGGCTGGGAAGATGGCCGCACGCCGGTTGCGCCCGAAGGCTTTGCCGTGACGGCCTTTGCGTCCGGCCTCGACTATCCCCGCTGGCTTCTGGAACTTCCCAATGGCGATGTGCTCGTGTCCGAAGCGCGGACGGAGCCACGCGAGGATCCGACGCTGTTCCAGCGGCTGGCCCAGCGCCTCATGCGCGCGTCCCGGATGGTCGGGCCAAGCGCCAACCGCGTGACGCTCCTGCGCGACACCGATGCCGATGGCGTGGCAGATGTCCGCCTGACCCTGGTCGAGGGCCTGCGCCAGCCCTTCGGCATGGCCTTCGACGGCAGCCATCTCTACATCGCCGAGACGGACGCGGTGCGGCGCTGGCCCTTCGTGCCCGGCCAGACGACCCTCGATGGGCCCGGCGACGTGCTGATGAAACTGCCGGCCGGGGGCTACAACAATCACTGGACCCGCAACCTGCTGCTGACGTCCGACGGCCGCGGGCTGTTCGTGAGCGTGGGCTCGGCCAGCAACATCATGGAACATGGCGAGGCGGAGGATGCGAACCGCGCTGCCATCCATCTCCTTGATCTCGAGACCGGAGAGGCGCGCCTTTATGCGACCGGGCTGCGCAACCCCGTCGGGATGGCGCTCGAGCCGGAGACGGGCGCGCTCTGGACTGCCGTCAACGAGCGGGATTTCCTCGGCGATGATCTCGTGCCCGACTATGTGACCCGCGTGGCCGATGGCGGCTTCTATGGCTGGCCCTGGAGCTATTTCGGCACGCATGTCGATCGGCGGGTCAGGCCGGAGCGGCCGGACATGGTCGCGCGCGCGCGGGTGCCGGACTTCGCGCTGGGCGCGCACACGGCTTCGCTCGGGCTTGCGTTCGCGCGCGACACCCTGCCGGACGGCTGGCAGCAGGGCGCCTTCATCGGCCAGCACGGAAGCTGGAACCGCAGCCGCTTTGCCGGCTATCGCGTGGTCTTCCTGCCCTTCGAAGGCGGCAGGCCGACCGGCGAGGTGCGCGACTTCCTGACCGGTTTCATCGCCGACGAGAGCCGGGCAGAAGTCTTCGGCCGGCCCGCAGGGGTGCTGGTGACAACAGGCGGCACGGTGCTGGTGGCCGACGGCGCAGGAGACACGGTGTGGGCGGTTCGCCCGACAGGGAGGCACAGGGAACAGGCGCCCCTGGAGGCACCATCGGAATGATCCGCGCCGGGCGCATGCCGCTCGGGCTTGATCGGCCCGGCGTGCAGGTGAGCACGCTCGTCAAGATCAGGTGGGCTGCCATTTCCGGCCAGCTTGCGACCGTTCTCGTGGTCGGGCTCGGGCTCGGCTTTCCCATCCCCTGGTGGCCGGTGCTCGCAGCGATCGGCGCGACCGTCTTCCTCAACCTCGGGCTTTCCTGGCTCTACCGTGCCCGCGACCGGCTCGATGGCGTGAGCGCCTTCTGGAACCTTGCCTTCGACCTGTTCCAGATCTCGGTCCTTCTCTTCCTGACCGGCGGCCTCCTCAATCCGTTCGCACTCTGGCTGATCGTGCCGGTCACGATGTCGGCCACGCTCCTGTCGCTCCGGGCAACGGCGCTGCTCATCGTGCTGGCGATCACGCTGCTGACCTTCCTGTGGCGCCATGCGCTGCCGCTTCCCTGGGAGGAGGGCGAGGGCCTGAGCTTTCCGCCGACCTACCATCTGGGCGTGTTCATGGCGATCGGGCTGGGCATGATCTTCCTTGCCGCCTATGCGTGGCAGATCTCCGCCCAGGCGCGCCGGCGCCAGGCAGCCCTGGTTGCCACCCAAGCCGCGCTCGAGCGGGAAAGCCGGATGGGGGCGCTGGGCTCGCTTGCCGCTGCTGCCGCGCACGAACTGGGCGGGCCGCTCGGCACCATCACTCTCATCGCCCGGGATCTCGAGGAGACGCTTGGCCGCGACCCGGTGATGGGCGCCGACATCCAGCTCCTCCGGCAGGAAGTGGCACGTGCCCGCGAGATCCTGGCCGGAATCGCCAAGCGCGCCGAGGCCGAGGATCCGTTTCCCGAGGTGCCGCTGCCGGCGCTGCTGCGCGAAGTGGTCGAACCCTTCGAGCCGACGCGCGTGGCCGTGGAGATCAGCGTGCCCTGGCCGCCGCGCGGCGGCCCGGTCATCCGCCGGTCTCCGGAACTGCTGCACGGGCTTGGCAACCTTGTTTCCAATGCGCTTCGCCACGCTGCCACCCGGGTCGTGATCACCGGCGGCGAATCGCCGCAGAATCTGTGGGTTGCCGTCTCCGACGACGGGCCCGGATTTCCCGATGAACTGCTGCCGCGGCTGGGTGAACCCTTTCTGGGGCCGTCGATTTCCGGCTCGGGGAGCACGGGCCTTGGCATCTTCATCGCCACCACCCTCCTGGAGCGGACTGGCGCGCGCATTGCCTTTTCCAACCGTCCGGAAGGGGGCGCGCATGTGGAAATTCTGTGGTCGCGCACTGATATCGAGCGCGTGGCGTCCGAGCGGCTGAAGGAGAGCGTCCGATGATGGAACAGGCAGTGGTGGAACGGCGGGGTACCCTGCTGCTCGCGGATGATGACAATGCCTTCCGGCAGCGGCTTGCCGTGACCCTTGGCCGGCGCGGCTTCGAAGTGACGGCCGCTGCCAGCCTTGCCGAAGCCCGGACCCTGATTCCGGAGCTCAAGCCGGATTTCGCCGTTCTCGACCTGCGGCTGGGCGACGGCAACGGGCTTGACCTGGTGGCGGAGCTGCATCGCGCCCGCGAGGACACGCGGGTCGTCATCCTGACGGGCTATGGCAATCTCGCAACCGCGGTTGCCGCGGTGAAGGAAGGCGCCATCGACTATCTCGCCAAGCCAGCCGACCCCGAGGATATCGTGAGCGCCCTTCTCGCCTCGGAGGGCGAGCGGCCGGAGCCGCCAGCGGAGCCCATGTCGGCGGATCGCGTGCGCTGGGAGCATATCCAGCGGGTCTATGAACTGTGCGACCGCAACGTCTCGGAGACGGCGCGGCGCCTGAAGATGCACCGCCGCACGCTCCAGCGGATCCTCGCCAAGCGCTCCCCGCGCTGACCGGCCCCGGGGCCGAACGCTCCACGCTGACCGGCTCCCCGCGCGTCAGGCGCTCCCGCGGGTCGGATCCCTCTCGCCTCAGGACTTGTAGAGTGCCTCCAGGCGTGGGCCGTAGATCTGCTTCAGCACATGGCGGCGGATCTTCATTGAAGGGGTGAGCTGCTGGTTCTCGACCGTGAAGGGTGCGTCGGCAAGGATCACCCGGCGCACCTTCTCGGTGACGGGCAGCTGCTGGTTCACCCGGTCCACGGCCCCCTGCATCGCCTTCAGCATTTCGGGTGAATGGGCGGCGGCCAGTGGGTCGAGGCCATGCGCATGTGCAAAGGCGCTCACGAATTCCGGATCGGGGGCGACGACCCCCACCAGATAGGGGTGGCGATCGCCCACCACCATCGCCTGGGCGATCTCGGGCTGGAGGGTCAGCATGCCCTCCACCTTCTGCGGCGCGATGTTCTCGCCCTTGTCGTTGACGATGATGTCCTTCTTGCGGTCGGTGATGACGATATGGCCATCCTCGTCGATGTAGCCCACGTCACCCGTGTGCAGCAGGCCGCCCTGGAGCGCGCGTGCCGTCTCTTCCGGATTGTCCCAGTAGCCGTGCATGACGAGCTCGCCGGCGACGAGGATCTCCCCGTCCTCGGCAATTTCCACATGGGTGTCGCGCAGCGGCGGGCCAACGGTGTGCATCTTGATCCGCCCGGCCGGCCGGTTGCAGCTGATGACCGGCCCGGCCTCCGTCTGGCCATAGCCCTGCAGGATCGTGAGACCGAGCGCCTCGAAGAACAGGCCCACCTCGGGGTTGAGCGGCGCGCCTCCGGACACCATCGCCTTCATGCGGCCGCCGAAGCGCTGCCGAACCTTCGCGCGCAGGGTGCGCTCGACGATCAGGTCCTGCGCCCGGCCGAAAAGGCCGAGGCGACCCTCGGCGAGGCGCTTGCGCGCCAGCGTCTCGGCAAGCCCCAGCATCCGCGGGGCAAGGCCGCCCTGCTTCTCGATCGCGCGCAGCATCCGCTGCCGCAGCACTTCGAACAGCCGCGGGACAACCACCATGATGGTGGGGCTGGTTTCCTCGATGTTGGCGGCCAGCTTGTCGAGCCCTTCCGCGTAGAAGATCTCCGCGCCCAGGCCGATGGGCAGGAACTGGCCGGCGGTATGTTCATAGGCGTGGGAGAGCGGCAGGAAGGAGAGGAACCGCTCGCGCCCGGTCTCCGGGAAGTCGTTCCGGATCACCTCCATGCAGCCGGCGACATTGTGCAGGATGGCCCCATGATGCTGGCGCACGCCGCGCGGCGCGCCGCCGGTGCCGGAGGTGTAGATGAGGCAGGCGAGATCCTGCCGCTTCATCGTCGCCCATGTCGCAACCGTCTCCGGCGCGGTTGCATAGCGGGCGATCAGGCCTTCCATCTCGGCGAACTCGAGCGTTTCCGCCTGGACCCGCTTCATCGGCTCCATGCCGATGA
>JBDNCK010000168.1:0-4745 GCA_046719675.1 Sphingomonadaceae bacterium
CCGATCTAGGAGCAGCGCCTGCGGGATGTGCCCGTCACCATCTCGGCCATCACCGGCGAGCAGATGATCCGCATCGGCGTCAACCAGTTCGACCAGCTGTCGGCGTTCGTGCCGGGCCTCAATATCCAGGAACAATCCCCCAACAACCCGGGCTTCGTCATCCGCGGCATCACTTCGGACTCGGGCTCTGCCCAGGAAGCAGCGCGCGTCACGGTCTATTACAACGGGATCGACGTCTCGCGTTCGCGGGGCAGCTATTTCGACCTGTTCGACGTCGACCGGGTGGAAGTCGTGAAGGGCCCGCAGGCGACGCTCTTCGGAACGGCAGCTGCCATCGGCGCCGTCTCCGTCATTCCGGCCGGAGTCAAGGATGGGGTTTCGGGCGAGCTGCGTGGCGTCGTCGGCAATCTTGGTCAGCGCCAGCTGCTTGCCGTGCTGAATGCCGGCGAGGAGAATTACGGCGCCCGTTTTGCAGCAGCCTGGAAGACCCGCGACGGCGTTGTTCCCAACATCGCTGGCGGGCCCGGCTCGCAGAACCCGGGCGGCGTGCGCCAGCGCGACCTCAACGGCCAGGACCAGCTGGGCGTGCGCGGCACCATCATGCTCAAGCCGGTTCCGGACCTGCGCCTCGACCTGGTGGTGACCTATGACGGCCAGCGCGCGCCTGGCACGGCCTTCAAGTCGGGCACCCTGCCGCCGACCGGCGGCGACACCTCGCCCTTCACCTTTGCCGAGCTTGCCGGCTCCCCCTTCTCGAAGCAGGTGCTGGGCGCGGAAGAGCTGGGGCTCACCCGCAACGTCTGGGACGTGAACGGGACGGTCCGCTTCACGCCGGATGGCAGCCGCTTCAGCTACACGGCAATCACCGGCTGGCGGCGGTTCGACAGCCTCGAGGTGTTCGACGCCGACGGCTCGCAGGCCTGGTATCTGGAGTTCGCCGAGAATGCGCAGGGCGAGCAGTTCAGCCACGAATCGCGGGTGAACTATGACAGCGACCGGATTCGTGCCTTTGCCGGCTTCAACTATTTCCGCGAGACCGGAACGCAGGAAGTGCCCTTCTCCACCGAAGAAGGCATCTACCTGCAGTGCGCTGCGCGTCTCATTCCCGGGATCCCGTGCGTCGCGCCCAATGGCGTGGTGACGGCAGCCGCCGTCACTGGCTTGCTCACCGGCGGGCTCTTCCAGCAGCTCCCCTATGCCGCGCTGTTCCGCAACGGCGGCAAGATCTGGAACTGGAGCGTCTTTGCCGACGTGACCTTCCTTCCCATCGAGACGGTCGAGATCTCCGCCGGCCTGCGCTACCTGAAGGAGGATCGCACCAGCACCTATTTCGCGAACATGCCGCGTTCGGTCATCACCGGCGCCCCGCTGCTGCCGTTCGCCTCCACGGAAGGGCAGACCTTCACCGCCAGCGAGACCAATGACACGATCCTGCCGCGGGCCAACATCCTTTGGCGCGCAACCGAGGACATCAACGTCTATGCCACCTTCGGCAAGGGCCGGAAGTCGCCGATCGTGCAGCTTTCGGCAGCCCGGCCCAGCCTCGCCCAGCCGCCGGTTCCGGCCCGGCGCGATGTGCCCGCAGAAGTCGTCTGGAACTATGAAGGCGGCGTGAAGGCGCGCTTCGGCAGCGTGTCGGCCGATGTCGGCATCTTCTACCAGACCTACAGCAACTTCCAGGTGAGCGTCATCGAGGGCGGGCAGATCGTTGCGCGCAACGCCGGTGCGGCGCGCAACTTCGGCATCGAGGCCGAAACCAGCTGGCAGGCGACCCGCAACGTCACTGCCTTCGGAAACGTCGGCTACATCGACGCCAAGATTGCCGACAAGCCGGAGAACGGCATCTTCGCCGGCAACCGGTTCCGCCTGCAGTCGAAGTGGCAGGCAGCCGGCGGGGTGGACGCCCGCTTCCCCGTGAACGAGCGGCTGGGCCTCTTCTTCACCCCCACCTTCACCTACCAGTCGAGCCTGTTCTTCGAGCTGCCGAATGATCCGCTGCTGTCCGAAGGGCCGGTTGCCCTCCTCAATCTGCGCGGCGGGGTCGAGTCCTCCGACGGGCGCTGGCAGGTGATGGGCTATGCGAGGAACGCCCTCAACCGCGAATATCTGCTCGATGCCGGCAACACGGGCGGCGCGTTCGGCATTCCGACCTTCATCCGGGCGCTGCCCGCGCTCTACGGCGTGGAACTGGCCTTCCGCTTCTGATCAGAAGGCCGATCAGCCGCGCGCCTGCCGGCCGGCCCGCCCTCAGGCCAGCATCGCCCGCAGCATCCACGCATATTTCTCGTGGATCTGCATGCGCTGCGTGAGCAGGTCGGCCGTCGGCTGGTCATCGGCAGCCTCGGCGAGCGCAAAGACCTCCCGCGCCGTGCGCACGACCGTCGCCTGGTCGGCTGCCAGCTCGGCCACCATGGCCTCGGCATCCGGCACGCCGGCAGGCTCCTTCACGGTCGCCAGTTTCGCGAAGTCGGAATAGCTGCCCGGCGCAAACGCCCCCAGCGCGCGGATGCGCTCGGCGATTTCGTCCACTGCTGCCCACATTTCGGTATATTGCTGCATGAACATGGCATGCAGCGTATTGAACTGCGGCCCTGTCACGTTCCAGTGGTAATTGTGGGTCTTGAGATAGAGGGTGTAGGTGTCCGCCAGCACGCGCGAGAGCCCTTGCGTGATCGCCTGCAGCTGCTCGGCGGGGATCCCGATGTCGAGCGTGTCCGCACTCGGAACCGCCGGCATCAGCACCAGCGCCTTGTCCTTCTTCTTGCCCATTTCTCTCTCCGCACGCCTCAACGGCAGGGATATGGCGACGGCGGCGCGCTTCCTCAAGCCATGCCCTAGAGCGCCGCCACATCGAAGGCGGACACCCGGTCCGAAGCGGCCGTGCAGTCCACGCGCAGCCGGCTGGTATCGTTGGGCCAGGTCCCCGTTACATCCGCGATCAGTCGCCAGCCATTCCCGGCGCGCTGCGAGGAAACGACATTGTTGAGCCGCACCTGTGTGGCGCCCGTGGCGCCGAGCTGGCGCGCGCTTTCGGCCATGCAGGCCTTGGCCTCGGCCTGCGCGCCGGCCGGGAACAGCCCATAGTCCGCCGTCAGGCTGGAAACGCCGCCCGGCGTGGCCGGCGCCTGGCGCTTGCCCGAGTTGATGAGGGCGATCAGCCCGGCGGCGAGCCCTGCACCCAGAAGGCCGGCCGCCAGGCCCGAGCCGCCGCCGCCGTCCTGGTTGCCGGAGTGCGCCTGCGGCTGGAAATTGCCCTGGCCATAGGCGAAGCGGCCTTCGCAGCCCTGGTTCACCCAGATGCGGTTGCCGGTATAGCCCCAGGTCCGCCCTTCCACGCACTGGGCCCGCGAGAGCTGCTCGACGAGCTGCACCCGGTTCTGGGTGTTCACGCTGCAGCTGTTCGGGCGCATGTTCCGGGATGCGCAGCGGATCTCGCCGGCAAAGCCCGAACCGCCCCAGCCGCCGCCCCAGTTGCCGCCCCCGCCCCAGTTGCCGCCGCCGCCCCAGTTGCCGCCGCCTGCTGCAGAGCCGTAGGCAAAGACCGCCTGGCAGCCGTTGCGCACGGTGATGCTGTTGTTATCGTGGCGCCAGCTCTGCCCTTCGATGCAGGGCGCGCTGGACAGCTGGCGCACCAGGCTCACCCGTCCGCCGGTGTTGACGGCGCAGCGCTCGGTGCGGTTGTTCTGGCTCCGGCAGGTGATCTCGCCGCCGGGCTGGTTGCCGCCGCCCCAGCCGGGATTGCCGCCACCACCCCAGCCCGGGCCACCGGTTCCCCGCACGGCGGCCTCGAATATGCCGCCGCAGCCATTGGACACCCACAGGCTGTTCCCGCGCTTGCGGAAGGTCTGGCCTTCCTGGCAGCGCATCGAGCGATCCGGGCCCTTGTAGGTGACCGACTGGGTGCGCGGCGGCAGCGGGCAGCTGCTCTGCTGGCCGGGCTGCGAATAGCACTGGATCTCCACATAGCTGAGATCCTGCGCCGCCGCCGGCGCTGCCAGCATCACCGCGCCGGCGCCCAATGGCAGGGGTGCCGTCTGCGCCAGCACGATGGCGGCTGCTGACGCCGCGCTGAGGAGCCTTCGCGATCCTTCCATGATTGCCCTCCCTTCCCGCCTCTTTGTTCTGTCGCTTCTAGCGGCATGCCAGCCGCCGGAAAAGGGGCTGTTGAGTGCCGCGGGCCGCATCGCTATCGGGAGCCCATCGGAGTCCCAATGCCAAGCATCTTCCAGACGGTGGCCGCAGACATCGACACGGCCATCGCGGCCCTTGTGGCCGACGGCACGCTGCCACCGGATCATGGTGTCGTGCCCACGGTCGAGCCACCGCGCGACCCCAGCCACGGCGACCTTGCCACCAATGCAGCGATGGCGCTTGCGCGCGTCGCCGGCCAGCAGCCGCGCCAGCTGGCAACCCGGCTGGCGATGCAGCTTTCCCGCGCGCCCGGGATCGCGCGGGCGGAAGTCGCGGGTCCGGGCTTTCTCAATCTCACGCTCGACCGCGGTGCCTGGGAAGCGGAGCTTGCCGCGATCCTCGCTGCTGGCGACAGCTATGGCCGCGGCCCGCCAGCGGCCGAAGCGCTTCCCGTCAACGTCGAATATGTCTCCGCCAACCCGACGGGGCCGATGCATGTCGGGCACTGTCGCGGGGCGGTTGTCGGCGATGCGCTTGCCAACCTGCTGGCCTTTGCCGGCCACCGCGTCGTGCGCGAATATTATGTGAACGATGCCGGGGCGCAGGTGGATGTG
>JBDNCK010000169.1:0-4741 GCA_046719675.1 Sphingomonadaceae bacterium
TCCGGCCGGGCGAGGTGCATGCCATCATGGGGCCCAATGGCGCCGGCAAGTCCACCCTGGCCCATGTGCTGGCCGGGCGCGAAGGCTATGAAGTGACGCAAGGCCATGTCACCTTCGACGGTACCGACCTCTTCGCCATGGAGCCGCACGAGCGGGCTGCTGCCGGGCTCTTCCTCGGTTTCCAGTATCCCGTGGAAATCCCGGGCGTGTCCAACCTGCTGTTCCTGCGCACCGCGCTCAACGCCCAGCGGAAGGAGCGCGGCGAGCCGGAAATCTCGAGCGCGGACTTCATGAAGCGCGTGCGGGAGGAAGCAGCCGCGCTCGGGCTCGACATGGACATGCTCAAGCGCGGCGTGAACGTCGGCTTTTCCGGCGGCGAGAAGAAGCGCAACGAAGCCTTCCAGCTTGCCATGCTCGAGCCGCGCCTTGCCGTTCTCGACGAGACCGACTCCGGGCTCGATATCGATGCCCTGAAAGTGGTGGCAGCCGGCATCAACCGCTTCCGCTCGGCCGAGCGCGCCGTCATCCTCATCACCCACTATCAGCGCCTGCTCGATCATGTGCAGCCGACCCATGTGCATGTGCTCGTGGGCGGGCGGATCGTCGAATCCGGCGGGCCGGAACTGGCGCTGCGGCTCGAGACCGAGGGCTACGAAAGGCATGCGGCCTGAGATGGACGGCTTTCCCACAAGGCGCGACGAGGCCTGGCGCTGGGCGGACCTGCGCCACGCCGAGGCGCTGAAGGATACGTCGCCGCCGGCCAACGACAGCCTGCCCGAGACCGAACGCCTGTGGCTGCCGCTCGAATCGGAGCGCCACCTCTTCGTGGCAGGCCGGCCGATTGCAGGCAACGCACAGCCGCCAGCCCCCGACCGCTCCATGCCGCGCCATCCGCTTGCCGACCTTGCGGCTGCAACGGCCAGCGCCGGCACGACGCTTGCGCTTGAGGAAGGTGCAGACGGCGGCACGGTGCAGCTTCTGCATGTCGGGCGCGGCGGGGCTGCCCATGGCGTGACCCGGGTGACGCTTGGCGCCGGCGCCCGGCTGACCCTCGTTGAAACCTTCGCGGATGAAGGCGCGGATCACTGGCTCAACCACCGCTTCGACGCCGAGCTTGGGGAAGGCGCGGAGCTGGTCCGGATTGTCCGCCCGATGACGCAGCGGGGCCTGGTTTCCGACCGCGCGGCGGTGCGCCAGCTGGGCAGGAGCCGCTTCACCCAGGTGCTGGTGGCAACGGCTGCTGCCTCGCTGCGGGCGGAGGCGCATGTGGGGCTGGAAGGGGAGGGCGCGCAGGCGCAGGTGCATGGCGTGATGCTGGGCGACGGATCGGCAGCGCTCGACACGCTCACCCGCCTCGACCACCGGGTGCCCGGCACGACCAGCCGGCAGCGCTGGCGGCTTGTGGCAGACGCAACATCGCAGGTGTCGATTGCCGGTGGCGTTGGCGTTGCCCGTCACGCCCAGCACACCGATGCCGAGCAGTCGCTCAAGGCGCTCTTGCTCAAGCGCACCGCCGTCGTCCACCTGAAGCCGGAGCTCGAGATCTTTGCCGACGACGTCAGCTGCGCCCATGGCTGCACGGTGGGCGAGCTGGACAAGGCCGCGCTCTTCTATCTCGAGTCCCGGGGCGTTCCACCAGCCGAGGCGCAGGCGCTGCTGACACGGGCCTTCGTGGCCGACGTGTTCGAGGAACTTGCAGACGCGCGCCTGCGCGAGGCGCTTGATGCCGAAACACAGGCTTGGCTCGGCGCGCGAACCGGGAGCCGCACATGACCGTCCTGCCGCTTGCTGCGCATCATGTGCGCCCGGTGCTTCTCGACCTGCGCGCCGAGTTTCCCGCCGTGCCGGAGGACTGGGCCTATCTCGATGCAGCCGCCACCGCGCAGAAGCCGCGCGCGGTCATCGAAGCGATCACCCAAGCCTATGCGCGCGACTACGCAACCGTCCATCGCGGAGTCTATGCGCGCTCGGCCCGGATGACGGAGGCCTATGAGGCTGCGCGCGAGGCCGTGGCCCGCTTCATCGGTGCCGATGCCGACGAAGTGGTGTTCGTTCGCGGAGCAACGGAGGCGATCAACCTGGTGGCCCAGGCCTGGGGGCGGCAGAACATCGGGCCCGGAGACCGCATCCTGCTCTCGGTGCTCGAGCATCATTCGAACATCGTGCCGTGGCGGATGCTGGCCGATGCCGTGGGCGCACAGATCGATGTTGCGCCGCTGACGGCGGACGGCCGGATCGACGAGGACGCGCTCATCGGCCTGTTGCGGCCGGAGACGAAGCTGGTGGCAATTGCCCATGTGTCGAACGTGCTGGGCTCGGTTGCCGACATTGCGCGGATTGCGAGCGCCGCCCATGCGGTGGGTGCGAGGCTGCTGGTGGACGGCTGCCAGGCCGCTCCGCGCCTGGCGCTTGCCATGCCCGGGCTCGGCTGCGACTTCTACACCTTTTCCGGCCACAAGCTCTATGGGCCGACGGGCATCGGCGTGCTCTGGGTGCGGCGGGAGATCCTCGAGGCAATGCCGCCGTGGCAGGGGGGCGGGGCGATGATCGAGCATGTCGCCTTCGACCGCGTGACCTACACATCCGCCCCGCTGCGCTTCGAGGCGGGCACCCCGCACATCGTCGGCGCGGTCGGCCTGCATGCCGCCATCGACTGGGTGACGGACGTGGGCGTGGCTGCGATCGAGGCGCACGAGGCGGCGCTGACCGCCATGGCGCGCGCCGAGCTCGAGGCCCTGGGTGCAACGCTCTTCGGCCCGGCGCATTCGGCGGGCATCCTGAGCTTTGCGATCGGGGATGTGCATCCCCACGATGTTGCAACCATCCTTGACGAGGCCGGGGTTGCCATTCGCGCCGGCCATCATTGTGCCCAGCCGCTCATGCACTACCTTGGCGTGCCTGCCACGGCCCGCGCGAGCGTCTCGGCCCATACCACCATTGCCGACATTGCCCGGCTCGCAGAGGGCGTTGCCCGGGTGCGGAGGATCTTCGGATGAGCCATGGTGAGGAACCCGTCCGCCGCTTCGAGGTGGAAATCGTCGACGAGGTGCCGGCGCCGGCAAAGGCGCCACCGCTTGCAGCAGGAGCGCCCCGGACGCGGGACTATCTCGACGGATTCCTGAGCGCGCGCAACGAAACCGGCGCAGAAGGCGACGAGAGCGTGCGCGAGGCCGTGATCGCAGCGCTGCGCGAGATCTACGACCCGGAAATCCCGGTGAACATCTATGATCTCGGCCTGATCTATGCGGTGGAGGCCGCGCAAGGCCATGTCGCGATCACGATGACGCTTACCACCCCGCATTGTCCGGTGGCGGAAACCATGCCCGCGGAAGTCGAGCTGCGCGTGCTGTCGGTGCCGGGCGTGGCGACCTGCGACGTCAATCTCGTCTGGGATCCGCCGTGGAATCCCTCCGCCATGTCGGATGAGGCCAAGCTCGAACTGGGAATGCTCTGATGGAAACGCGTACCCGCCAGCGTCCGGCACCAATCCGGCTGACCGCTGCGGCCGAGCAGCGGATTGCGGACCTGATCGCCTCGGCCCCCGAGCCGGTTGCCGGCGTGCGCCTCTCCACGCCGCGGCGCGGCTGTTCGGGCCTTGCCTATTCGATCGACTATGTGACCGAGCCGAAGCCGGGGGACGAAGCGGTGGCAACCCCGGCCGGCACCCTCTATGTGGATGGCGCGTCGCTGCTCTATCTCATCGGCTCGACCATGGACTGGCGCGAGGATGACTTCACCGCCGGCTTCGTGTTCGAGAACCCCAACGCCAAGGGCAGCTGCGGCTGCGGCGAGAGCTTCACGGTCTGAGGCTCAGGGGAAGGGGCCGGGGCTCAGAGGAAGCGCGCCACCACGTCGCGGTAGGAGCGGCTCACCTTCACCGATGCGCCCGAGGCAAGGGTGAGGAAGCATTCCCCGTTGGTGTGCGGCTTCACCTGCCGGACATTGTCCAGGTTGACGATGGTCGAGCGGTGGACGCGCTGGAACTTCTTCGGGTCCAGCCGACGCTCCAGATCCTTCATCGTCTCGCGCAGGACGAGCGTGCGGTCGGCAGTCGTCAGGCACATATAGTCCCCGGCGGCATCGATTTTCTCGATGGAATCGACATCCACCCGGAAGATCTGCCCCTGGTCGCGGACATTGATCACCTTCTCATAGCGGTCGGACGGGGATTCGGCGGGAAGGTCGAGCGAGGCAACGGCCTCGGGGTCGACTTCGGCCAGGCGCGCGGCCAGCCGCTCGGCTTCTTCCGACAGCCGCTTTTCCGCAAGACGCGCTCGCACCCGGTCGAGCGAGACGGCAAGCCGGTCTTCCTCGACGGGCTTCAGGAGATAGTCGACGGCCTCTGCCTCGAAGGCGCGGATGGCATGGTCGGAAAAGGCGGTCACGAACACGAAGAGCGGCGGCGTGATGTCGGCAAGGGCGTTGACCACCGAGAAGCCGTCGAAGCTCGGCATCTGGATGTCGAGGAACACGAGGTCCGGCTTGTGCGTGCGGATGGCGCGGATCGCCTCGCGCCCGTTCATCGCGGTGCCGACAATCTCCACATCCTGGTGGGACTCCAGCCGGTGCTTCAGGCCCTCGATGGCCAGGGCCTCGTCATCGACGAGGAGGGTTCGAATCGTCATCAGGCAACCTCTTTCGGTCTTGGCAGGGGCCGGGCGATCGCGAACGGGTTTCGCGGCTGCTCGCCAGATCCTTTCTGGAGCGGCAGATCGATGACGACCCGCAGCCCGGGGCCGCC
>JBDNCK010000170.1:0-4723 GCA_046719675.1 Sphingomonadaceae bacterium
GATCTCTTCGCACTTGCCTGGGGGCTGGTGGCGCTGGTCACGCGGATCTCGTCGGCCGGCGGGATGAGCGCCGGGTTCGCGGCAGCCCTTGCCCTCCTGCTTGCCGGCCAGCGGGAGGCAGCGCTGCTGGTGGCGCTGCTAGCCCTCTGGGTGCTCTTCACCCACCGCGCGAACATCGCGCGCCTGCGGGCAGGCACCGAGCCCAG
The DNA here is from genome assembly GCA_046719675.1 of Sphingomonadaceae bacterium. Classification (GTDB taxonomy): domain Bacteria; phylum Pseudomonadota; class Alphaproteobacteria; order Sphingomonadales; family Sphingomonadaceae; genus Thermaurantiacus. The sequence continues at coordinate 207 of JBDNCK010000170.1, forward strand.
GATCGGCGCCAGATGATCCTGTCCCATGCCGAGCGGCTGGCGCGGCTGCGCTTGATCCGGACGGAAGGGATCGGCCCGGCCAGCTTCCGGCGCCTCCTCGAGCGGTTCGGCTCGGCCGAGCAGGCGGCCGCGGCGCTCCCTGACCTCGCGGGCCGGACGGGGGCCATCTTCCCGCAGGCGGAAGCCGAGGAAGAAATGGCGCGCGCCGAGACGGTTGCCGCTGCCCATGTGTTCCTTGGCGAGGCGGACTATCCGCCGCTTCTGGCGCAGCTTCCCGATGCGCCCCCGGTGCTCTTGGCAAGCGGAGACCTTGCGCTTGCCAGGCGGCCGGTGCTCGGCATCGTGGGCGCGCGCAATGCAAGTGCCGCGGGCCGTCAGCTTGCCGCGGCAATGGCCGAGGCCCTGGGCGCGGAAGGGTGGGTGATCGTCTCGGGCATGGCCCGCGGGATCGACGCGGCCGCGCACCAGGCAGCGCTGGCCACAGGCACGATTGCCTGCGTGGCTGGCGGCACCGACATCTTCTATCCGCCCGAGAATGCAGCGCTCCAGGAACGGGTGCTGGAATCGGGCCTCGTGCTTTCGGAGATGCCGCCGGGAACGCAGCCGCAGGCGCGGCACTTCCCGCGGCGCAACCGCCTGATCGCCGGGATTGCCGAGGGGCTGCTCGTCATCGAGGCGGCCCAGGGCTCCGGCTCGCTCATCACGGCGCGCCTTGCCGGGGAGGCGGGCCGCGAGGTGATGGCCGTGCCCGGCCACCCGGCCGACCCGCGCGCGCGCGGCGGCAACGGCCTCATCAAGTCAGGCGCGACCCTTGTCGAGGATCCGGTCGATGTGCTGGCTGCGCTCAGGCCCTTCGCGCTGGCGGGCGATGGCGTGGCCGAACCCGCGCAGGCGATCGTGGAGGCCGAGGACGAAACCCCGCAGGATGCGCGGGCGATCATCGAGGCGCTCCTTTCCCCGGCGCCCGTTGCCGTCGATCTCCTGGTGCGCGAATCCGGGCTTCCGGCCGGCGCCGTGGCTGCGATCCTTCTCGAACTCGAGCTCGCCGGGCGGCTGGTGCGGCATTCCGGCGGGCGGGTGGCCAGTGCCTGAGGTTGCGCTGCTGGCGCTTTGCCGCTAACGGCCGCGGCCATTTCGCGAAGGGAGCGGATGCAACTCGTCGTCGTCGAATCGCCCGCCAAGGCCAAGACGATCGCCTCCTACCTGGGGAGCGATTACCAGGTGCTGGCCAGCTACGGCCATGTGCGCGACCTGGTCGAAAAGGACGGCAGCGTGGATCCCTCGCAGGATTTCGCGATGCGCTGGGAAGTCTCGGACCAGCGCTCCAGGGAGCAGGTGAAGGCGATCGCCGAAGCCGCGAAGCGGGCCGAGCGCGTGCTGCTGGCAACCGACCCGGATCGCGAGGGCGAGGCGATTTCCTGGCACATCGCCGAGCTGCTCAACGCGAAGAAGGCGGTGCCCAGGGGCGGGCTGGCGCGCGTCACCTTCAACGCCGTCACGAAGGATGCCGTGCGCGCCGCGATCGCCAGCCCCCGCCACATCGACCAGGATCTGGTGGACGCCTACCTCGCGCGCCGGGCGCTCGACTATCTCGTCGGCTTCACCCTGTCGCCCGTCCTCTGGCGCAAGCTTCCCGGGGCAAAGTCGGCAGGCCGCGTGCAGTCGGTGGCGCTCAGGCTCATCGTCGAGCGCGAGCGCGCGATCGAGGCGTTTGTCGCGCAGGAGTACTGGACGGTCGACGGGCTGTTCGAGGGGTTCTCGGCGCGCCTCGTGCGCCTCGATGGCAGGCGCCTCGACAAGTTCGATCTGCCCGACGCAGGGGCGGCCGAGGCTGCCCGCGCGCGGGTGAGAGGCTCCAGCTTCCAGGTGAAGGCTGTCGAGGTGAAGCCGGCCATGCGCCACCCGGCGCCGCCGTTTACCACCTCCACGCTCCAGCAGGAAGCCGCGCGCAAGCTCGGACTGGGCGCTTCCGAGACGATGCGGCAGGCGCAGGCGCTCTACGAGGCCGGGCGCATCACCTACATGCGCACCGATGGCGTGGAGATGGCGCCCGAGGCGATCGCGGCAGCGCGCGCCGTGATCGGGAAGGATTTCGCGCCTGCCTTCCTCCCCGACAGGCCGCGCGCCTATACGGCCAAGGCGAGGAACGCACAGGAAGCGCATGAGGCGATCCGGCCGACCGATTTTGCGGCCCGCCCGCAGCCAGGCGCGAAGGATCCCGACGAACAGCTCTATGCGCTCATCTGGACTCGCGCGATTGCCTCGCAGATGGCCTCGGCCCGCCTCGAGCGAACCATGGTCGACCTGGAGTCGGACGACGGGAAGGTCGCCCTGCGCGCAACCGGCACCGTCACGCTGTTCCCCGGCTTTCTCGCCCTTTATGCCGAAGGCCGCGACGACGCCGAAGACGAGGATGGCCAGGGCCTGCCGAAACTGGAAGTGGGGGCACGGCCGCCGCTTCTGGACGCGACGAAGACGCAGCATTTCACCGAGCCGCCGCCGCGCTTTTCCGAGGCCTCGCTCGTCAAGCGGCTGGAGGAACTGGGGATCGGCCGGCCTTCCACCTATGCCTCGATCCTCGAGACGCTGAAGGCCCGCCAGTATGTGCGGCTCGAGAAGAAGCGCTTCGTGCCGGAGGAAAAGGGGCGGCTGGTGACGGCCTTTCTCGAGCGGTTCTTCGAGCGCTATGTCTCCTACGACTTCACCGCCGGCCTCGAGAATGAGCTGGACGCGATCTCGGCAGGCGACGCGCGCTATCTTGACGTGCTCAACGCCTTCTGGGCGGACTTCCGGCCGCGCACCGATGAAGTCATGCAGCAGCGGCCGTCGGAGGTGACCGAGGCGCTGGACGCCTTCCTCGAGCCCTGGCTGTTCCCGGACCGGGGCAACGGGAACCCGCGCGCCTGCCCGGCCTGCGGAACCGGCCGCCTGTCCCTGAAGGTGGGGAGGAACGGCCCGTTCGTGGGCTGCTCCAACTATCCGGAATGCCGTTACACCCGCGCCTTTTCCGGCAATGGCGAGGAGACGGGGCCGAAGCTGCTGGGAATCGATCCGGCAAGCGGCGAGCCGGTCACGCTGAAGTCCGGACGGTTCGGCCCCTATCTGGAGCTGGGCGACGGGCACAAGCGCGTGTCACTGCCCAAGGATGTCAGCCCCGACGATTTCGAGATGGTCTGCCGGCTGCTAACCCTGCCGCGGGAAATCGGCCGGCATCCGGAAACCGGGGAGCCTGTCGTTGCCGATCTCGGCCGCTACGGACCCTATGTCCGCCACCAGAAGAGCTATGCGAACCTGAAATCCACCGCCGAGCTGTTCGAGACGGGGATGAACCGGGCGATGGCCCTTCTTGCCCAGCCCAAGGGCAAGCGGCCTGCTGCCATCGAGCCGCTGCGCGTGCTCGGTTCCCATCCCGAAAGCGGGGCCGAAGTCCGGCTGATGGCAGGCCGCTACGGACCCTATGTGACCGACGGGACGACGAACGCGAGCCTTCCCAAGGACGCCGAGGCCGAGTCGCTCGGCCTTGCCGAGGCGGTGGCGCTGCTTGCCGCACGCGCGGCGGCCGGGCCGGCGAAGAAAGGCAGGCGGGCAGTCGCAAGGAAGGCGGCACCCGCGAAGAAGGCGTCCACGCCGGGGACGAAGAAGGCGCGCAAGGCCGCGAAGCCCTGATGCCCGTTCCCGACCGCGAGGCGATCCTCTCCTTCATCGCCGCAGCGGGGCAAGATGTCGGCAAGCGCGACATCGCGCGTGCCTTTGACGTGACCGCCGAGGAGAAGTCGGAGCTGCGTGCCCTCTTGCGGGCCATGGAGGAAGAGGGCCTCATCCAGCAGGCGGCCGGGCGCAGGTTCCACCGCGCCGGCGGCCTGCCGAAGGTGGCTGTCCTCAAGGTGATCGAATCCGGTGTGCGGACGATCGCCGTTCCCGAGCGCTGGGAAGGCGATGGCGCGCCGCCCAGGCTGGTGGTGGACACGCGCCGGGTGAAGCTTGCCATGGGCGACCGGGTGCTCGCGCGGGTCAGCGAGACGGACGGGCAGTTCCGCGCCTCGCCCCTGAAGCGGCTGAAGCGTGGCGAGACCGAAGTGCTGGGAATCGCCCGCAGCCTAAACGGGCAGCTGCGGCTGGTTCCCGTGGACCGGCGTCACCGGCAGGATTTCGCGCTCAGGTCCGAGGAACCCCTCAGGGTGGGCGAGCTGTTGATGGCGGAAGTCCGCGGCTCGGGCCTGCGCGCGGTTGCCCATGTGACGGAGCGCCTCGGCGACCCGTTTGCGGACCGGTCGCTGTCGCTCATCGAGATCCACGCCAAGGGCATCCCGCACGTGTTTTCCGAGGAGGCGCTGGTGGAGGCCGAAGCCGCCGCCATCCAGCCGCTGGGGGCGCGCGCGGACTGGACGGCAATTCCCTTCCTGACCCTCGACCCGGCCGATGCGCGCGACCATGATGATGCTGTCTTTGCAGAGCCGCTCGAAGGCGGCGGGCACCGCCTGCTCGTCGCCATTGCCGACGTCTCGTGGTATGTGCGG
>JBDNCK010000171.1:0-4717 GCA_046719675.1 Sphingomonadaceae bacterium
GGGATTGCAACCGTCTCCCAGCCGGGCGGCTGCGCCATCGGCAATCGCCCGATCGACCTGCATCTCAAGGGCCTGGAAGCGCTCGGCGCCGAGATCGAGCTCAGCTCCGGCTATGTCCGCGCCCGCGCCAACGGCGGCCTCCATGGCGCCCGTTTCACCTTCCCCACCGTCTCTGTCGGCGCCACCGAGAATGTCGTCATGGCCGCCGTGCTGGCCCGCGGCACCACCCTCCTCGAGAATGCCGCGCGAGAGCCGGAGATTGTCGATCTGTGCCGCTGCCTCGTCGCCATGGGCGCGAAGATCGACGGCATCGGCACCGAGCGGCTGGAAATCGAGGGCGTGCCCCGTCTGCATGGCGCCACCTACCGCGTCATGCCCGACCGCATCGAGACCGGCTCCTATGCCTGTGCGGCCGCCATCACCGGTGGCGATCTTCTCCTCGTGGGCGCCGAGCGCGCAAGCATGGGGGCCACCATCGAAACGCTGGAAGAGGCAGGTGTCGCCTTCGAGGACACGAACGAGGGCCTCCGCGTCTCGCGCGCCAACGGCCTCCACGGGGTCACCGTCTCCACGGCCCCCTATCCCGGCTTTCCCACCGACATGCAGGCGCAGCTGATGGCGCTCATGTGCGTGGCCGAAGGGGCCTCGCTGCTCACCGAGACGATCTTCGAGAACCGCTACATGCATGTGCCCGAACTTGCCCGCATGGGGGCCGACATCACCGTCAAGGGCCGTTCGGCGATGGTGCGCGGCGTCCCCCGCCTTGCGGCCGCCCCCGTCATGGCAACCGATCTGCGCGCCTCCATGTCGCTCGTCATCGCCGGCCTTGCCGCCGAGGGCGAGACGATCGTGCGCCGCGTCTATCATCTCGATCGCGGCTATGAGCGGCTGGAGGAAAAGCTGATGGCCGTCGGCGCCGACATCGAGCGCATCTCCGGAGACGACTGATGCCCCGCCTGCACCTGCGCGCCGTCGACTGCGAGGATGTGCCGGCGCTTTCCGCGCTGCTCCAGGATTATGTGCTGAAGGCCGCCGATGTCGCCTTCGACCGCAGGGGCCGGCGCCTTGCCCTCATCGGCAACCGCTTCTGCTGGGAAACCGCAACGGCGGCCCGCATCCGCACGGCCGTCGTCGTCTCCAGCCTGCTGTCCGTCCAGCGCCGGCAATGGCCGCAGGCGCCCGACGCCGTCCTCGAGCTGCTCGCGATCGAGGCCAGCGAGGATGAAGGCGGCGCCACGCTCACGCTGCATTTTGCCGGCGGCCCCGCCATCCGCGCCCGCGCCGAATGCGTCGATCTCCTGCTCGACGACCTCTCGCCGCCCACGCCCACCCCCCACACCCCCGCCCACGAAGACAGCTAGCCGGGGCCTCGGGCCCCCCTTTTCTTTCCGCCGTGCCTGTCCTACCTATACCCCTGCCACATGGCAGCCAAAGGAGGACCGCATGGCATCCCCGGCAGATCTCGCAGGCCCCGGCATTCTTCCGGCCGATGTCCGCCGCATCGGGCCGGAGGATCTGCGCTGGGCGCTCAGCGAAGGCTGGGCGGATTTCCGCGCGTTCCGCGGCGATCTCGTCTTCCTGCCGCTGATCTATGCTGCCATCGGCTTCCTCGCAGCCGCAGTCGCCTTCCAGCGCGATCTCTTCCCGCTCATCTTCCCGCTTGCCGCCGGCTTTGCCCTGGTGGGCCCCATCACGGCTGCGGGCTTCTACGAGATGGCCCGCCGCCGCGAGACGGGCGACGATCCCAGCTGGCGCCATTTCCTCGATCCCATGGCAGGCCGCGCCCGCTTCCCGCTGCTCTTCCTGTCGGTGATTCTTGCCGCGCTGTTCGTCGCCTGGGTGGCGATTGCGCGGTCCATCTACGCCGGCACGCTCGGCACGCTCCCGCTCGAGGGCGCCGGCGCCTTCCTGTCGGCGCTCTTCACCACGCCCGAGGGCTGGCGGATGGTCATCCTCGGCAATCTTGTCGGCGCCGGCTTCGCGCTGGTCGCGCTCATCCTCTCCGCCTTCAGCTTCCCGATGGTCGTCGACCGCGCCGTCGATCCCTTCGAGGCGATCACCACCTCGGTCCGCGCCTTCGCGAGGAACCCGCTGGTGATGCTGAAGTGGGGCTTCCTGGTCGCCGTCATCCTGCTCCTTGCCTCGCTCCCGCTCTTCGTCGGGCTGATGGTGGCACTCCCCGTCCTCGGCTACGCCACCTGGCATCTCTACACCCGCGCCATCGAACGCTGAAGGCGCGGGCGCCCCGGGGCAGGGGCGAAAGCCGCTCGGCCCGCGGCGAGGCCCCATCCTTTCCGCAGCTGCGGCTGCGTCCGCTGTGACCCGCCCGCTTTCCCCGCTTCGGCTTGACGGGCGGCCGCTGCTTGCCTAGGGCAATGCCAAGGGCGCGCCTGCCGGATGCGCCGGATCTTCCATATTCCGTGGCGCCGCGTTTGCCTGGCGCTCTTCCACGCAAAGGTTTTCCCTTGCACCTCCTGGACCTCAAGAAGAAGACCCCCGCCGAGCTGGTCGAGATGGCCGAGGGCCTCGGAGTCGAGCAGGCCTCGACGCTGCGCAAGCAGGATCTGCTCTTCGGGATCCTGAAGGCCCTTGCCGACAAGGGCGAGGAGATCACCGGATCGGGCACCATCGAGGTGCTCTCCGACGGCTTCGGCTTCCTGCGCGCGTCGGATGCCAACTATCTCGCCGGCCCTGACGACATCTATGTCTCGCCCGCCCAGGTCCGCCGCTACGGGCTGCGGACCGGCGACACCGTCGAAGGCGACATCCGCGCGCCCAGGGATGGCGAGCGCTACTTCAGCTTGGTCCGCGTCGGCCGTGTCAATTTCGACGATCCCGAAACGCTGCGCCACCGGGTCAATTTCGACAATCTGACCCCCCTCTACCCCGACGAGAAGCTGAAGCTCGACAGCGAGGATCCCACCAGCAAGGACAAGTCGGCGCGAGTCATCGACATCATCGCGCCCCAGGGCAAGGGCCAGCGCGCGCTCATCGTCGCTCCGCCGCGCGTGGGCAAGACGGTCCTGCTCCAGAACATCGCCAAGGCGATCTCCGCCAACCACCCGGAAGTCTATCTCATCGTGCTGCTCATCGACGAGCGGCCCGAGGAAGTGACCGACATGCAGCGCTCGGTCCAGGGCGAGGTTGTCTCTTCCACCTTCGACGAGCCGGCCAGCCGCCACGTCCAGGTCGCCGAGATGGTGATCGAGAAGGCCAAGCGCCTCGTCGAGCACAAGCGCGACGTCGTCATCCTGCTCGATTCGATCACCCGGCTGGCCCGCGCCTACAACTCGGTCGTGCCAAGCTCGGGCAAGGTGCTCTCGGGCGGCGTCGACGCGAACGCCCTCCAGCGGCCCAAGCGCTTCTTCGGTGCCGCGCGCAACATCGAGGAGGGCGGTTCGCTCTCGATCATCGCCACCGCGCTCATCGATACCGGCAGCCGCATGGACGAGCTCATCTTCGAGGAGTTCAAGGGCACCGGCAATTCCGAGATCGTCCTCGACCGCAAGGTGGCCGACAAGCGCATCTTCCCTGCGATGGATGTCGGCAAGTCCGGCACCCGCAAGGAAGAGCTGCTCGTCGACAAGGCGAAGCTCGCCAAGATGTGGGTGCTCCGCCGGATCCTCATGCAGATGGGCACGGTCGATGCGATGGAGTTCCTGCTCGACAAGATGAAGGATTCGAAGTCCAACGAGGACTTCTTCGCCAGCATGAACCAGTAGCGAAGCCGGCTGCGGCCATGGCGCTGCCATGGCCCGCAGACTCGGCGCAGCGTCCGGCCGGCGGGCCGCTTCGGCGGCTTTGCCGTCGAACGCGCAGCCCGACCGACGATTCCGAAGCCGGCTGCGGCCATGGCGCTGCCATGGCCCGCAGACTCGGCGCAGCGCCATCCGCCTCCAAATTTTTCCGTCGCGAAAAAAAGGCCCGCCGTCGAGGATGGCGACGGCGGGTCTGGTATTCTGCCAAGGTCAGGGTCAGGATGCGCGGTGGCGGTGGCGCGCACAGGGTCGGTCGATCTGGCGCCACCGCCACCATCCCTCGGTCCGGGGGAGGGCCCGGACCGCGGACTTCCAGGCCACCGGCAGGCCAGGTCCGCCGGTGCCTTACTATCAAGCCGTGTCATCCGCGGCCATTCAATCTCCGCCGGTTGATATGCGAACCATTGATATGCCGCACACCGGCTCCTGCCACGCCTTCGCCGGCCGGCATGGCGCTTGCATAGCCCTCCCGCGCGATCACCAGATGATCAAGCAGCATCGCATCGATGGCAGCCAGCGCTGCTGCGACCCGCCGCGACGTCGCCACATCCTCGGCCGACGGACGCGGGTCGCCGGACGGATGGTTGTGGACGAGGATGACGGCCGCGGCCGAGAGCTCGAGGGTCCGCCGCGCAATCTCGCGTGGATAGACGGTCGCGCCATGCAGGGTTCCGCTGCCCAGCACCTCGATTGTTATCAACCGCTGGCCCGCATCGAGGAAGGCCGCGCGCACCTGCTCGAAATCCAGCCACGCCATCTCGGGAAACAGCGCCCTTGCGATCTGGCCGCCATTGTCGATCCGCCGCCGTTCCGCAGGCCTCGGGTCGACGACGGCGCCGATGGCCTCGCGCACGAGCGACAGGATGGCAATCCCGTTGGCGTCCGCCCCCAGCTGCCGCAGCCGCTCCTCGCTCAGTGCCAGCACCGAGCCCAGCGACCCCCGCTCGGCGATCAGCCGG
>JBDNCK010000172.1:0-4712 GCA_046719675.1 Sphingomonadaceae bacterium
GGCAGGACTGCGCCGTCTCGATCCCCAGTTCCTCGGCAAGCTCGCGCACAAGGGCTGCCTCCGGGCTTTCGTGCGGCTCCACCTTGCCGCCCGGAAACTCCCACAGCCCGGCCATGTCCTTGCCCGCCGGCCGGTCAGCCACCAGCACCCGCCCATCCGCGTCGACGAGGACGGCGCAGGCAACCGTCAGCAGCGGCAGGCCCGCGGGCGCTGCTGCCCCCGGGCAACCCAGCTCAGCCATCCGTGATGATCTTGAGCCGCTCGCCGGGGCGCAACGGGCGGTTCGCGATCCCGTTGAGCGCGAGGAAGCGGGTGAGCTGATTGTCCGGAAAGGCCATGCGCTGGGCAAGCGACTGGACCGTATCGCCCTGCCGCACCGTCACCACGCGCACGCGCTTGCCGCGGCGTGCCGCGTCCGCCTCGGCCTGCGACAGGCGCCGCACGGACGTCAGCAGCGGATCGAGCGTCTGCAGCCGGCCGGCCTGCGCCTGGGTCACCACCACGAAGGCCTGGTCGTTCGACCAGCGATAGACCGTGACACCGGCATCGACACTGCCGCGCTGGGTGCCCACCCTGGCCCTGGTCACCAGCGTCTCGATCCCGTTCACGCGCGTGGCCGTGCGTTCGTAGCGGGGCACCTGGTTGTTGAGCAGCGACGCCCAGGCCTGGTTCGCGATGTCGTCAAGCGACTGGCCCGGCCGAAGCGACGCGCCCACGAAGCGGAAGGCGCTGCCATCGGGCGCGCGGCCGGCAACGGCGGTCGGGCTGTTCTGCAGCTGGAAGCCGGCAGGCGCATCGAACCCGACTCCGATGATGCCATGGCGAAAGCTCGGTCCGGAGATGATGCCCTGGGCGGGATCATCGCCCCAGACCATGCCGTCGATCGCGTTCAGGAAGGCCTCGCGCCGCCGGTCGCGGGTGCCCGGCGCAATGCCCGTCTGGGATGCCAGCTGTTCGGTGCGGCGCACCCGTTCCGAGGTGACCGGGTGCGTCGAGAACCAGCTCGCCGCGCCATAGCGCTCGGTTGCCTGCCTGCCTTCGACCAGCGGCTGGCGCTCGAGGGCGGCCAGCATGGTGGGGGTTGCGTGCGGATCATAGCCGGCAGCCGTCATGTAGCGCAGGCCAAGCGTGTCGGCCTCGAACTCCTGCTTCTGCGAGAATTGCCCAAGCGCAAGCCCTGCCCCCAGCTGGCTTCCCATCGCGACAAGGTCGGACCCGGTGAGGATGGTGGCGGCCGCGCCCAGCACGGTGGCAAGCGTCGCCCGGCGCTGCGTGCGGGCCGAGTGCCGCGCCGCGACATGGCCCGCCTCATGGCCCAGCACCGACGCCAGCTCCGCCTCGTCATTCATCAGCGAGAGCAGGCCGCGGGTGACATAAAGATAGCCCCCGGGCGTTGCCATGGCATTGGGGATCGGGCTGTCGAGCACCGTCACCCTGTAATCCTGGGCGCGGACCTGCGGATCGGTGTGGACGACGACCCGGCTCGCCACGCCGCGGACATAGTCGGCAAGCGGACCCGTCATCTCGCCGCCGAACTGCTGCAGGATCTGCTGGCGCACTTGCGCGCCCTGCTGCTGCTCGCGCGCGGAAAAGCCCGCCGGCTGGGCAAGCGCTGCCACCGCTGCCACCAGCGCCGCTGCCGCGGCCATCCATCCCTTCATCCGCATCCGCTCACCCTGACCTCGCCAAGCTTAAACACGCCTGTATCGGAGACGCCAGACCTCGTGGCCGAGACTGCGGGCCTTGCTCGCAAAGCGCGAGTCGGGCCAGTCCTCTGTCACCTGCTCCCAGTCCCGGGGTGTCTCGGCCTGCCAGGCGAAATCCGCCCGGTGCTGCATCACGCACAGGGTGTGGCGGAGATAGACGGGATGGTCGGTTGCGATCCGCAGTTCGCCGCCAGGCGCCAGTGCGCGCGCCACCAGATCGAGCGGCCCCGGGTTCACGAACCTTCGCTTGGCATGTCGGGTCTTCGGCCATGGGTCCGGATGCAGCACATGAACGGCCGACAGCGAGGAAGGTTCCAGCCTTTCCAGCACGTCGAGCGCGTCCCCCATGTGAATGCGCACATTGGCAAGCGCCGCCCGCTCGACCTCCGCCAGCAGCCCGGCCACGCCATTGAGGAACGGCTCGCAGCCGATGAAGCCCGTCTCCGGCGCGCGCGCGGCCTGGAAGGCAAGATGCTCGCCCTTCCCGAACCCGACTTCCAGCGCCATCGGGACCGCCCGGCCGAAGAGCCGGGCAGGGTCGAGCGCGCCGTCGGGCGGGACGGCGATCCGCGGGAGCAGCTCCTGCACCAGCCTTGCGGCATGCGGGCGCAGGGCATGGCCCTGCCGCCTGCCGTAGAGCCGCCGGATTGCAAGGGGGTCGGTCATGGTCCGGGCGCCTAGCCGTCCCGTCGCCCCCTTGCAAAAAGCGCGAGGCGCGCACCCGCAGCAGAGCGGCTAAAGGAGGCCGAGGGAGTCCTGCCATGGCCGATCGCAACCCGTCCGACCTTGCCCGCTGCCCGGGCCTTTCCACCGACGACATCCTCGCGCGCGACGTGCCGCCGGTGCCCGACAAGCTGAGAGCGGACAGCTTCACCGACTTCGGCACCCAGCCGCTGTCGGCTGCGCGCTACACGTCGCCGGCCTTCTTCGCGGCCGAGAAGGAGCGGATGTGGCCGCGCGTCTGGCAGTTCGCAGCCCGGGACGAGGAGTTTCCCGAGCCCGGCGACCTCGTCGTCTATGACAATCTCGGGAAATCGGTGATCCTGGTGCGGCAGGACGACGGGTCCGTGCGGGCCTTCTGGAATGTCTGCCTGCACCGTGGCCGCAAGCTGCGCACCGAATCCGGCCATGCCACGGAGCTTCAGTGCCCCTTCCACGGCTTTACCTGGAACCGCGACGGCAGCCTCCGGGAGATCCCCTGCCGCTGGGATTTCCAGCACCTGACGGACGAGGGGATGCAGCTTCCCGAAGTGCGCACCGCCACCTGGGCCGGCTACTGGTTCGTGAACTGGGACGGCAAGGCGCCGCCGCTCGAATCCTATCTCGCCCCCCTGCCCGAGCATTTCTCGCACTGGCAGCAGGAGCGGAACTTCACCGCCGTGTGGGTTGGCAAGGTCATCCGGTGCAACTGGAAGGCGGTGGCCGAGGCCTTCATGGAAGCCTGGCATTCCGTCGTCACCCATCCGCAGATCCTGCCCTTCACCGGCGACGCCAACACCCGCTACTCCATGTGGGGCGATCATGTGAACCTGGCGCTCACGCCGTTCGGTCTGCCCAGTCCGCACCTCGGCGAGATGAGCGAGGCAGCAATCATCGAGGCCTTCTCGGGCGGCGCGGGGCGCACCCAGGCCGAAGGCGAGCCGCTGTCGCTGCGCGAAGGCATGACCGCCCGCCAGTCGATCGGTGCGCGCAACCGCGACCTGCTGCGCGCGACCGGCTTTCCCGGCGCCGACGAGGCCTCCGACAGCGAGCTGCTGGATGCCTACACCTACAATGTGTTCCCCAATTTCTCGCCCTGGGGCGGCTATATGAACAACATCGTCTATCGCTGGCGGCCCTGGCCCGACGAGAATGCAACGCTCATGGAAGTGCGCGTGCTCGCCAAGGCGCCCGAGGGCGGTCCGGTGCCGCGCGCGGCCGAGATGATCTTCCTGAAGGAGGACGAGGCCTGGTCATCGGTGACGGCCTGGGGCCGGCTTGGCGCCGTCTATGACCAGGACATGGCAAACCTGCCCTTCGTGCAGGAAGGCCTGCATTCCTCGCCCAACGACCGGGTCGAGCTCGGGCGCTACCAGGAAGCGCGGATCCGCCACTTCCACGCCACCCTCGACAAGTATCTGGAAGGAAAGCTCTAGGCCCTAGCGCCGGCGTTCGACGAGCGCCTGCCAGATGGCAAGGACGATCATCGCGCCAAGGACGGCGCCGAGGAAGCCGGCGCGCTCGCCCTCGGCATAGAAGTTCAGCTGCTGGCCAAGCCAGGTGAAGACGGCAGCGCCGATGACGCCCAGCACCGTGGTGGCAAGGCAGCCGGACGGGTTCTTCGGGTCGGAGGCGAAGAAGCGCGCAATGAGCCCGGCGAGAAAGCCGATGACGATGATCCCGATCCAGCTGCCCATGGGCTTCCTCCTCTCCTCAGCTTCCGAAGGTGCGCTGCCACCAGCCCTTGCGGGCCGGCCGGTCGCCCTCGGGCTCCGTGGCTGCCGCGGCGCCGGCCGGTTCGACCGCTGCGGGCTCCAGTTCGGCATCTGCCGCCACCGAGGCGGATGCCGGCTGGTCAGCGGCCCGGTCAACTGGCTGGTCAACCGGCTGGTCAGCCGGCTGGTCAGAAGGCGGAACCGCCTCGGGTGCATCATGCGCCACGGCCACGACGGCCGCCTTGCGCGCCCGCCGCCTGCGGGGCGCAGTCTCGGGCTCGGCCTCGGGTTCGGCCGGCGGCAGGTCGGCTGCGGCTGGCGCTGCCACGCTTTCGGGCGCGGAGGGCTCGGGCTCGTGCGGCGCCGATGCGGCACCGACGTCGGCTGCCTGGACAACCGGTGCTGCGACCTTGCCGCGGCCGCGCCGCGGGCGCCGCGCCGGCACCGCTTCCTCCCCTTCGACCAGGCTTTCCGGTGCGGCCGGGGGAGGAGCATCGCGCGCGGCGTCCGGTTCGCTGGCAGCCTCGTCGAGCGCCTGGCTCGCATCCGCCTCCCCGGGCTCGATGTTCGCATCGCCATCGGCCTCGAAGCT
>JBDNCK010000173.1:0-4709 GCA_046719675.1 Sphingomonadaceae bacterium
AGCCGCCTTTGGGCCAGGCGTCAGAACCGGACGGTGAAGCCGGCGCGGATCGGCACGTCCACCCGGGCACCGGCCTGGTTCACGTCCTGCAGGCCGAGCGAGGGCAGCGCTGCGTCATCCGTGCGCAGGCCGCTGGTCCAGCGCACGCCCGTCTCGAGATTGAGGTCGAGCCCCTTCGTCAGCGCGATGGCAGCGCCGATGTCACCGCCAAGCGTGGCCGACACGGAGTTCCGATAGAAGGGCGTGTCAGGCAGCACGATGGCGGTACCCGGCACGGTGAAGGTCGCGTCGATGCTGTCGGTGAAGGTGACGCCCGCGCGCCCGGCCACATAGGGCCGGATCACCGATTCGCGCATGAAATAGTGCCGGTAGCCCACCTCGCCGGTGTAGGCCCGCAGCCGGTCGAAGCGGCCGAACACCGGCAGTTCGACGCCAGCTGCCGGAACGATCGCGGTGCCCACCACGGCCTCGCCGGGCTTGTTGCCCTGGTAGCGGAAGCCTGCGAAGATCTCGCCGCCGTCGCGGATGGCGTAGCCCAGCTCGAAGCTTCCTGAAAGCCCGCCGGTGTAGAAGCGCTGGTTGCCACGCGGCATGATGTCGAGCGTTCCGGCGAGCCCTTCGAGCGCCGGGTCAAGCACCCCGAGGTTGGCGATCGGGGCCTGGGTTCCCGCGTGCAGCCGGCCGCCTGCAGGCAGATCCCCGCCACCCAGGACGCGGACGCTCCACTGCCCGCGTTCGGGTGCCGCCATCGCTCCACCTCCTGCCAGCGTGACTGCGCTCAAGAGGAAAAGAATCTTCTTCATGGTCTACTCCTGAAACGGAGGGCGATTCCCCTCCTTCCAATCCGCTCTTCGAAGAGAAGAGGAATTGAACTTGGAATGAACCTGTGAAGACATTGCAGCCATGCAATCACGGTAACCCTATAATAGGGGAGGTCTGACGCACCGATCCTGACCGCTGGTGCGGCCATGCGCCACTGTTGCCAGAACTTGAAAACTTATACTTTCTTTTGAGCGGCGAAATGTTCAGGCGTTGCCCGCTGCGCGGGCGGGAGGCGGCAGCTGTTTCGGTCGTGCACCCCGTCCGTCACCCCGTCCGTCACCGGGGCACATCGTGGCGTGCTGCCGGAAAGCGGGGTGGGGGCCATGCCTGCCGCGGCCGGCCGATCCCCTGCTTGCGACAGGATGCCGCGCCCCGGCGGCTGGCGTCGGCCCGCAGCCTGCGGGTTTCAGGGCCGGGGCCGCGCGGCGGCTTGTCGCTGGCGGCCGTCCGCCGCTAGTCCCGCTCTTCATGGACATGCCCGCGGCCGGGCCGGCCGACATTGTCGTCACCGGACGAGCGCTCGAGGAGGTGGTGGCTGCTGCGCCCTATTCGCAGCTGACGCTCGACACGTCCGCCCTTGCCAGCGCTTCAGGACGGCTGGAGGACGCGCTGACAGCAGTGCCCGGCCTCCAGACCTTCCGGCGCGCGTCTGCCGCCAGCGCCAGTCCGACGGCGCAGGGGATCACCCTGCGCGCCCTTGGGGGCAATGCGGCGAGCCGGTCGTCGATCACGCTCGACGGCGTTCCCCAAGTCGATCTCTTCGCCGGATGGGTTGCCTTTCCCCTGCTTGATGCCGCCCCGCTCGAGAACGCGACCGTCACGCGTGGCGGTGGCAGCGTCGTTGCAGGGCCCGGGGCAATCGCAGGGACGATCGCCCTCCAGTCCGCCCTGCCGCAATCCTTCGTCCAGCTTCGCGGCGGCAGCCGCGGCAGCCTCGACGGGGCAGGGGGCGTGTCGCTGCCGGTGCGCGACGGCGGCGCCTTCGGGCTTGCCGGTCGCGTGCGCCGGTCAGACGGATTCCTGATTGTCGATCCGGCGCTTGCCGGGCCGGTCGATGTGCCGGCGCGCTATCGCCAGTGGGCCGTGCGCGGCCGCGGCGTGGTGCCGGTCGGCGCGCAGACCGAGCTGCAGGCAAGCCTTTCGGTCCACGACGACCAGCGGCTGCGCGGGATCGAGGGCTCGGATACCAGCGCGTCAGGCGCCGATGCCTCGCTCAGGCTGGTCCACAGCGGCGCCCTGCCGATGGAAGCGCTGCTTTATGCGCAGCTTCGGGACTTCACCGCCCGGGCGGTCGCGATCGGTCCGGGCCGCGCAACGGCCACGCTGACCCTCAACCAGTTCAAGACGCCAGCCTCCGGCTGGGGCGGCCGGATCGAGCTGCGTCCGTTGCCGGCGCTGCGTGTCGGCGGCGACTGGCAGCTGGCCTCGGGGGAGACGAACGAACAATTCCGGTTTGTCGCCGGTCAGCCGACCGCGCTGCGGGTGGCAGGCGGCAAGAGCGGCACGGCGGGAGTCTTTGCCGAGGGCTCCCATCCGGTGACCGCCGCCCTTCAGCTCTCCGCGGGAATCCGGATCGATCGCTGGTCGCTCGGCAACGGCCTGCTCAAGGAGACCGATCTCCTGTCCGGGGCGGTCTTCCGGCGCGAGGCGGCGCCCGACCGGTCCGGGTGGCAGGCGACGTGGCGGGCCGGCCTTGCGTGGCAGCCCGCGGGTGCAGAGGCGCTGACGTTCCGCGCCGCCGGGTGGTCCGGGTGGCGCCTTCCGACGCTCAACGAACTGCACCGCCCGTTTCGCGCCGGGCAGGATGCAACTGCCGCCAACCCGCTTCTTGAACCCGAACGAAGCATCGGCGTGGATGCCGGGGTGACGTTCGCGCCGCTGGCAAGTGTCGGGCTGTCGCTCACGGTCTTCCACGCGCGGCTGTCAGACGCCGTCGCCAATGTGACCCTTGCGGAAGGACCGGGCAGCTTTCCGGGTGTGGGGTTCGTGGGCGCCGGGGGTGCGTACCGCCAGCGCCTCAACCTGCCGGCCATCCGCTCGACGGGGGTGGAGGCGGATGCGACGCTCTCGTTCGGGCCCTGGGGCCTGGGGGCGGGCCTGGCCTGGACGCGCGCGCGCATGGATGGCGGCACGCTTGCCCCCGACATCACCGGCAACCGGCCGGCCCAGACTCCCGCGATCTGGGGGACGCTTGGAGCGAGCTACACGAAGGGACGGCTGGCCGCGCGCCTTGACCTGCGCGGCGAGGGGCTGCGCTTCGAGGATGACCGCAACCAGCGGCGCCTGGCAGGCGTGGCAACGCTCGATGCCGGTATCCAGCTGCGCCTGGGGCAGGGGATCGCGCTCACCTTCGATGCCCACAACCTCTCCGACCGGTTCGTTGCAACCGGATTCTCCGGGATGCTTCCCGAGCGCGCCGAGCCTCGGACGCTCCTCGTGGGGCTGCGGTTCGGCGACTAGAGGGGGCGGAACGCCATGTCCACGCGCATCTGGCCGCGGCCGCGGCCGGGAATATTGGCGTCCTGGAAGGTCTCCTGTCGTGTCAGGATGAGACGGCCATTGGCGTCGCGCGCGTAATCGCTCGTGACCGTCATCACGTCGAACCTGGCAATCGCCAGGACCCGGAAAGGCTGGGGTGCAAAGACCCGCATCTGCCGCACCGTCGGCCGGCCGTTGGCCTCGATCACGGAGAGTTCCGCTGCAAGATTGCCGGTCACGTCGAAGCGTCCGAAGGGGAGCGAGCCCTTGGGCAGCCGCGGCCAGGCGTAGATGGTCTCCTGGCCGTTCTTCGTCACCTTGGGTTCGCGGCCGGAGAGCAACGGGTCCAGCCGCCAGGGGCCGGGCGCAATCGGCTGGTCGGCAATGGCCTTGGCCCAGGCCTTCTGCTGGTCGGCCGTCGGCGGCTTGCCATCGACCGAGACCAGGGTCCAGCGCTCCCCTTCCGGTTTCGCCGGGTCATAGCGATCGACCTCGACGCGCTTCGTGCCGCCGCCGCGCGTGTCGGTGATGGTGCGGGTGCGCTCGAAGGGATAGGCGCCCGCGGCCCGCACTTCCGCGCGGATGGCATCGATGGCAGGCGCGGCTGCTGCCGGCGCGGCTGTCGCAACGGCGATCGCAAGCAGGGCAGGTCGCATCGGGATCAGCTTTCGAGGAAACTGCGCATCTTGCGCGAGCGGCTGGGGTGCTTGAGCTTCCTGAGCGCCTTTGCCTCGATCTGCCGGATGCGCTCGCGGGTCACGGAGAATTGCTGCCCGACTTCCTCGAGCGTGTGATCGGTGTTCATGCCGATGCCAAAGCGCATCCGCAGCACCCGTTCCTCGCGCGGAGTGAGGCTGGCGAGCACCCGAGTCACCGTTTCCTTGAGGTTGGCGTGGATTGCGGCATCGACGGGGATGACGGCGTTCTTGTCCTCGATGAAGTCGCCCAGGTGGCTGTCTTCCTCGTCGCCGATGGGCGTTTCAAGGCTGATCGGCTCCTTGGCGATCTTGAGCACCTTCCTGACCTTGTCGAGCGGCATGGAAAGCCGCTCGGCCAGTTCCTCGGGCGTGGCCTCGCGGCCGGTCTCGTGCAGATACTGGCGGCTGGCGCGCACCAGCTTGTTGATCGTCTCGATCATGTGGACGGGGATGCGGATGGTGCGCGCCTGGTCGGCGATGGAACGGGTGATCGCCTGCCGGATCCACCAGGTGGCGTAGGTCGAGAATTTGTAGCCGCGGCGATACTCGAACTTGTCGACTGCCTTCATCAGCCCGATGTTGCCCTCCTGGATGAGGTCCAGGAACTGCAGCCCGCGGTTGGTGTATTTCTTGGCGATGGAAATGACGAGGCGCAGGTTCGCCTCCACCATCTCCTTCTTGGCGATGCGCGCCTCCCGCTCGCCCTTCTGC
>JBDNCK010000174.1:0-4687 GCA_046719675.1 Sphingomonadaceae bacterium
GGCCATGGCACGAGTGAGTGCGATGAGCCCGGCCTTGGCGGCATTGTAGGGCGCGAAGCCATAGTCGGCCGCAAGCCCGGAGATCGACGCGACATTGACGATCGCGCCGCCACCGCCGGCCCGCATGCGCGGGATGGCCAGCCGGCACAGGTGGAACACCGCATCGAGATCCACCGCCATCACCCGGCGCCATTCGCCCGGCGAAAGATCAGGCACGCGACCAAAGGCGCCGACCCCGGCGTTGTTGACCAGCAGCGACAGCTGCGGATGGGCAGCCACAAGCTCGGCGAGCGCCTCCTCGCTGGTGATGTCGCACGCCGTGAAACGGGCGCCGATCCGCTCCGCCTCGGCCGCACCGGCGCTTTGCGCAAGGTCGGCAATGGTAACCGCTGCGCCTTCGGCGGCAAGCAGGGTGGCGGTTGCAAGGCCGATCCCGCTCGCGCCGCCGGTCACGATCGTCTGCCGGCCTGAAAAACGCATCATCGTCATGGCTCCATGCTCAGGGTTGCCGCCCGGTGGCCTCGATCCTTGCCCGCAAGGCTTCCTGCATGGCGCGCGTGATCGGGAAGTTCCAGGTCAGCGCGATGATCCCGAGCTTGCACAGGATGGGCAACCCGACGAACATGGCGGCGAGCCACATGAGCGGCGCGCCCGCGTTGCCGCCATTGGGATCAAACCCGACGAGATCGAGGGCCGGAAACAACAGGCCGACCGGCAAGGCATAGCCGACCTTGTTGGTCATCGACATGAGCGCGAAGAAGAAGCCGGTCCGCTGCTCGCCGCTGCTGGTCTGGTCGAGGTCCACCACGTCGGCGAGCATTGCCCGGTCGAGGAACGGCGCAGCGCCGAAGGCGACCCCGTTCAGAAGGTAGAACAGGGCAGCCCAGAGAAAGTCCCCCTTCGGCATGAGCAGCGTATAGAGGAAGGCGAGGATTCCGAGCATGGCGGAGGCAGCGACCGCCCGGTGCTTGCCGATCCGGTAGGAGAGACGCAGCCACAGCGGGACACCGAGAAAGGCCCCAAGGAACGTCACCAGCAGAAGGATCCCCGGATCGACGGCCACTCCGGCAATCATCAGCGCACCTTCCAGCCGGAACAGTTCGGCCGTCACATAGACAAACAGGCCGCTTGCCGTGCCGCTGGCCAGCCCGGCCAGCATGTCCACCCCGAGCAGGCGAAGCAGGGCCGGGTTGCGAAAGGCAAGCCGCAGGCCGGAAAGAAACCCGATCGGCGCGCTGCCGCCGCGTGCGGGCGGCGGCCTCTCGCGCGCGACCAGGACCGAGGCGATGACGGTGAGCGGCAGCAGGACCGCGGTGTAGACTCCCATCGCCTGCACCTTCTGCTCGAGGCTGGTGTCACCCAGCACGGCACCGGCGACCAGCGGCGCGGTGAGCACGAGAAGGAGCCCCGAGAAATAGACCGCCAGTATCTTGCCCTGGATGCGGGAGCGCTCGTCGTAGCGGTCCGAGAGTTCGGAGGCCCAGGCGATGTGGCAAAGATGGATGAGGGTCCACCAGATGTAGATAAACACCAGCCAGAAGAGGAGATAGGCCGGGCCAATGCCCGCAGGCGGAAAGCAGATGGCAATGGCACAGATCGCCATCAGCGGCGTGGAGACGATCATCCAGATCCGGCGTCGGCCCCAGCGGGTGGGGTAGCGATCGACCGACCAGCCGAGAAAGCCGTCGGTGAACACGTCCCAGAAGCGGGCGATCATGAAGATGAGGCCGGTGGCGACCAGCCCCAGCCCGAGCGGCCCGGCGTAATAGGCCGGCAGATAGATCACGATCGGCAGCCCGAGCGTGGCGAGCGCGAGCTGGGGCGACGCGAAGAGGAAAAAGCGGAAACCACGGGGAACCGACCGCGGATCCCTGGCGGTAGCGTCGCGCTGTACCGTTGCGTCCACTTGCCCTTCGCTGCTCCCCAGACGTCCAGGGCCAAGGCCTGCCCGCGCTTGACAGAGGCATGATGGCCGTTGCAAAAATAAAACGCAACTTCACTCATGGTCCGAAAAGACGATCACGGGAGAATCGTCCGGGCCAGGCGACCAGCGCGGTGAGGCATAGGGAGAGGGGGGTGCGTGCAATGTGGCCCCCGGACGGGAGGACAGCATGCGCGACAGGCTTCGGGGAATGTTGGCATCCACCATCCTGGCGACAGGGTGGCTCGTTCCGGCTGCGCCGGCGCTCGGCCAGGCAGCGACCGCAAGCTCCGCCAGCGCCTTCGAGGACATACTCGTCACCGCCAGACGAACTGCCGAGCGCCTGCAGGATGTGCCCATCGCCGTGACGGCCATTGGCCAGACCGAGCTCGAACGCCGTCGGATCGATGACATCGAGGGCCTGGAGGCCATCGTTCCGAACATCGTCATCACGCCGAACCGGGCGTCTGCCGGGGGCGCCAACATCTTCATCCGGGGCGTGGGCGTCGGCGACTTCGACCGCACCTTCAACCCGGCCGTACAGGTTCTCGTCGACGAAGTGCGCTCCAGTTCGTCAATCGCCGGCAGTCTCGTCAATGTCGTCGACATCGAGCGGATCGAGATCCTGCGCGGCCCGCAGGGCACGCTGTTCGGCGCCAACGCCATCGGCGGTGTTATCTCGATCATCCGGCCGCGGCCATCCGACACGCCCGGCGGGCGCGTGCAGGCAACGCTGGGCAATTTCGGTCAGGTGGACGTGCGCGCCCACGTGACCGGGCCGCTCGTCGAGGACAAGCTGCAGGCCCGGATCTCGATCAACACGCTCAACAGCAACGGTCCGTTCGTCAACGAGTTCGATGGGCGCCGGCGAGGGTTCAATGACTTCCTCATCGTCACGCCTTCCCTTCGCTGGACCCCGACCGAGCGCATCGAGTTTGTCGCGACCTACGATTACAGCAGGAACAAGAGCGACTGGGGGTATCTGCAGAACCGCAGCGACAGCGGCGATCTGGTCTGCATCCCCTTCCTGCTCACCACTGTTCCCTTCTGCGACGATCCCAACCGCGATCTCACCCGCTTCAACCAGGACGGCGAGACGTTCCTCGATGTCGAGACGAGCGTGTTCACCTTCCGCGCGGAAGCCTATCTCGGCCAGGTCCAGCTGACCTCCATCACCGGCTGGAGCGACATCCGCGAACGCAAGCGGACCGACCTCGACGGCATCCCCGCACCGGTCTTCGAAACCGAACAGCCGGTCGACGAGACGCTCGTGAGCCAGGAGTTCCGGGCCACGTGGCAGGCGAGGGACAATCTCGACATCCTGGGTGGTGTCTATGGCGCCTCCTCGAGGTACAAGGACGGCGCCAACTCCTTCCTGATCTTCTCCCTGCTGGGCTTTCCGCCGAATACGGTCGAGGTTGTCGACCGGCAGCAGAAGACCGACAGCTTTGGCCTCTTTGCCACTGCCAACTGGCGGTTCGCCGACCGGTGGGCGCTGTCAGCGGGCGGCCGCTGGACGAGGGAAACCAAGGACTTCGTCTACCGCAACGGGTTCAACCAGGTGGGTGGGGGGTATTGGCCCGATGCGCCGGGCTTCAACAACGAGGCCGCCGGCACCGAGAGCTGGTCACAGTTCACGCCAAGGATCGGCCTCGAGTTCCGTCCCCGGACCGACGTGCTGCTCTACGGCTCCTTCTCGCAGGGGTTCAAGTCTGGCGGGTTCAATGGTCGCGGCAACTCCGAGGACACGATCGGCCCCTACGATCCGGAAAAGGTCAACAGCTACGAGCTCGGGCTCAAGAGCGAGTGGCTTGACCGCCGCCTCCGGCTGAACCTCGCCCTGTTCTACGCCGACTACAGGGACAAGCAGGAAGAGATCATCAACACCAACCCCGAAACCGGAGCCACCATCACGCTCGTGGACAATGCGGCGCAGGTGGACATCTGGGGGGTGGAGGCCGAATGGGCTGCGATCGTCGCGCCTGGCCTCACCCTCTCCGGCACGGCCGGCTATCTCAACGCGAAGTACGGGGAATTCGAATATGCCGGCGTCGACGTGACCGACGTGATCGACGTGCGCAACGCACCGCGCTGGCAGTTCACGCTGAACGGCCAGTATGAAACGCGGATCAACGACCGGTTCGACTTCGACGTGCTGGTCGGCTACCGCTGGACGGACGGCTACACGCCCCAGCTCGGGCCGAGCTTCGGCCGCTCCGTCTTTCCGCTGTGGAACGATCCGCGCGGATTCATCGACAGCTTCGGCATTCTCGACATGTCGGCCGGGCTGTCCTTCGACGTGTGCAACGCCCGGGCCGAACTCCGGATGTTCGTGAAGAACGCCACCAACACCATCTTCTACAGCAGCTTCACGCCCGTGGCGACACTGTGGGCTTCCTCGGGCGTGTCGCAGCCGCGGACGTTCGGCGGCCAGTTGACCCTCGGTTTCTGATCGGCGCGGCGGCTTCCGCGCGCCCCGGCGCCGGCATGCCGACGGCCAGCTCCGCCGAGATGGCAGCAGCCTCGTGCACGACGAGCGCGATTGCCTCGTCAAGGCTCGCATGGTGCCCCTCGCGATGGAGGAACGGAACGGTAAGCGCTGCAACGGCCCATCCCGTCTCGCCAAGGATGGGGGCGCTCAGATCGGTCACGCCCTGCACGGAGCGGCTCGCGCCCTGTTCATGGCCGACCTCGGCGATCCGGGCGATCCGCGCGACGAAGGCATCCCTGTCGAAATCGGCGTAAGTCGTGGCCAGTCGCTCGATC
>JBDNCK010000175.1:0-4675 GCA_046719675.1 Sphingomonadaceae bacterium
TGGTGACGGCCGACGCCGCCGCGCCCGCGAACGCGAGAGCGGCGGCTGCAGCTGCGACCCGGGAAATGAGCTTCATGGAAGTCCTCCGTTGACTGGCCGGCAACACCGGTCTGCCCCTCTTACTGCAAGAAGCGTGCCAACCTCGGGATCTTCGTAACCCGTTGATTCGGAAGCGCCCCGAAAGTTGGCGGATCGAAGACATGTAAAGAATCTTGACAGGTTGAGCGAAGTTGCGCCCGATTCAGCTATCCGGGTTCTTGGTTCAGGTATCCGGGTTCAGGCACACGGCACCCGCGCCGGCGGCCAAGGCAAAAGGCAAAAGGCGCTGCACCCCGGACCCGGGGGCAGCGCCACCTCCGACAGACAGGGCGTTCAGGCGACGAGACGGATGCTCGTGCGACGGTGCCGCGCCGCAAGGCCGACCAAGCCGAAGCCTGCGATCAGCAGCGCCCAGGTCGCGGGCTCCGGCACCTGGCCGGCAAAGGTACCCGTGACAGACGCGACATAGTTCCCGCCACCCAGGCCAAACCGCGCAGTTCCACCGACGGGCTGAATGTCCGAGAAGCTGAGCGCGAAATTGTTGATCGTCAGCCCGCCCACGTCGAGCACGTCCGACGTGTAGCACAGGATGCCCGGGCAGCCCCCGACAACCCGCAGGTTCCCCGACTGGGATGGCCCCGGGGTCACCTTCAGGACACCGTCGCTGAACGTCGTCGTCAGGAGATTGGGCGCCCCGTTCGTGAAGCTGATGGTGCCGGACCAGCCTTCCTGGAGGAAGGTGGCGCCGGTGTCGACAATGGCGCCAGTCGTCGAGGCGGAGATGGTCGCCGTCGCCAGGACCACGCCAGGCGGGCCATAGTCCAGCACGGTGACGATGGCCTCGAAGGTTGCCGTGAGCGTGGCGCCCCCGGATCCGCCGGCGTACTGGACCGGCGTTCCATGCGCCTGCTGGAAGAACTGGGCGAAGGTCACGGCGGCAGCCGGAGCACCTGCCACCCCCAGGCCAGCGGCAAGCGCGATCATCGGACGAAGAAGGTGTTGCATGGCGTTCTCCATGTACAAGAGGCATGGCAGCTATGCAAGAATCGTGCCAACTTCAGGGTTACCGGAAGCCTTTGAGATAGAATGGCTCAGCCACGCGCCTGCCGGAGTGCGTGTAAAGAAAATTGACAGGACGACCGGCAGTTTCCAAATATTGCGCGGCGGATCCGCTCGGTGCGTTTCTAAAAGGCGTTCTTCGGAGCAATCACTGCAAAGACCGTCCGGACGAGAATGTAGAGATCGAAGCCGACCGACCAGTTCTCGATATAGTGGAGATCATGATCGAGGCGCCGCAGGAGCTTTTCCTCCGTGTCGGTTTCACCCCGGAAGCCACACACCTGCGCCCAGCCGGTCACGCCGGGCTTGACCTTGTGGCGCGCGGCATAGGTCTGCACGACTTCGTGGAACAGGCGCCCGCCCGCGCGTGTGGAGGGCGCATGCGGGCGCGGCCCCACGAGCGACATGTGGCCCTGCATGACATTGAACAGCTGCGGCAGCTCGTCGATGGAAGTACGCCGGATGAAGGCGCCCACGCGCGTGACGCGCTTGTCGTTGCGGGTCGCCTGGCGGATTCCGTCCGTCTCGCATTCCTCGTGCGTCATCGACCGGAACTTCAGCACGTCGAACAGCTGGTTGTTGAAGCCCTCCCGCGGCTGCCGGAAGAAGATCGGGCCTGGCGAATCCAGCCGGATGGCAATCGCGGTGGCCAGCATGATCGGCCAGACGAAGAACAGGATGACGGAGGTGAGCAGGATATCCTCGGCACGCTTGACGATCGCGTCCATCCCCGAGATCGGCCGCTCGAAGAGCGTCAGGACCGGCAGATCCCCGAGCAACACCAGGGGACGATGCGCGAAGGCGAAGCTTGCGAGATCGGGCGCCAGCCGGATCCGCACCGGGGTCAGCGCCAGTTTCGAGACCACCTGGCGGATGCGATCCTCGGCAGACCAGGGAAGGGCCACGATCACCTGGTCGATGAGGCCCTCGCGGATGGCGGCGACAAGATCGTCCGAGGTCCCGAAGACGGGAAGATCATCCACGATGACCGGGACCCGGCCGTCGCGCCGGTCGTCGAAGAAGCCCAGCAGCGAAATGGTGAGTTTCTCGTTTCCGCGGATATAGCTGGCCAGCCGCTGCCCCTGGGTACCGGCGCCATAGATGACGGCGCGGCTGTCGAAGACCCCCTGGCGTTTCAGGCGCCTGAGCCACATCGTCATGCCGGCGCGGGTGCCGGCGAGCATCACGCCACACGAAATGAACCAGGTGCTGGCCCAGCCGCGCGAGAATTCGGCCGACACCTTGAGCAGGAAGCCCGTCGTGATGAGGAACAGGGCCGTCATGACCCAGCTGGTGAGAAGGCGCTGCCAGGCGATGCGCAGCGAGAACTGGGCGTCGAGGTCGTAGGCGCCGACGATCTCGGAGATCAGCGCAAAAAAGAGCCCCGCCCCCAGGATCACGCGCAGATAGTCGGGAAGATCACGCGCGGGAATGATGTCGCCCCAGAGGTAGAGCGCAATCGCACCCGAGCCCAGCACCATCAGGAACTCGAGAATGCGCGTGATGAGGACGATGAGATCAAGCGGCACCCGCGCTTCGCGGACTTCCGGGAAGCGGGAGGCTGTCCGCCTGGCAGGATTCGCTTCGTTGTTCACGCAGGAACGCTCTGCATGCGCGCCAGCGAACAGGCCGCAAAATCAGCGCCAACGCCGCCTGCTTCCCGTTGCGGACCCGCAACCGAAAGGCTAGGCCACCCACGCATGGCGGAACGAGAGCGGGCGTACATTCCGCTCCTGCGGCAGGCGAACGGAGCGCGGGGATGGAAACCGTTTACGACTGGGTGACCGTGGGGATCTTTGCCGGCCTCATCGTGTTGTTCCTGCAGCGTTCGGTCGGCCCAGAGCGGGACAGCCTGTGGCAGTATCTGGCGGCCTCGGTGGCACTGGCGGTGCTCAACCAGGTCGGCAATGCTGCCGTCAAGGACGGCAACATCCTCTATCACCTGCTGGCAGGTGGGGGCATCCTGGCGGTTGCTGCCTTCATCCACTTCGTGCTGAAGCCGTTCGGCAACTTCCGCGACTGAGGACGCCGCGAGGCAGCGGCAGACTGGATCCCCCTGGGTCTGCTGGGCCACCACCTCAGGCGCTCATGCCTGCCATCGCCTCGGCGACCGGACGCCCGACCAGCGCCTCCCGCGCATCGGGCGCGACGGCCAGCAGCAGTGCGCGTGCAAACTCCTCCATCTCCTCGAACACCACCGGATCCGGCCGGGCAACCGTCGACAGCCGCACCAGCACGCCATCGGCGATATAGCCCTGAAGCTCGGTCTTCATGCGCATGATGCGCTGCTCCTGGTTGCTCGTCGGGAGCAGGTCCCCAAGGCGCGTCCAGTAGAGGATCGGCTCGGTGCGGTCATTGGTGCTGGCGGTGAGCGCGCGCATGGGCACCGTTGCCGTCCCCACGGGGACATCCACGCGCTCGGAGCGGGTGATCTCGAAACCGAAGGCGCGATAGCAGACCTCCGGCCGATGCAGCTGCAGGAGGTCGCTCTGGGTGCTGCCATAGGCGATGACCAGCATCACCGGCAGCTTGCCTTCCCCGGTGTAGAGGCGGGAGAGCTGCTGGTCGTAGAGGGTGGCTGCCAGCGATCCCTCGCGCGCTTCGGGAAGCACGAAGGCATTGGACGGCGTCACTTCCCAGCCGGAGAAGGCCATGGGGATGATGTCCTCCATCCGGCGCTCGCCGAGCAGGTTCATCCGGTTCCGGGGCTTCAGCGCCCAGGCCCCGCCGGCGGCCGCGACCAGCGGCAGGCCCAGCATGACGTCACGACGCCTGAGCATGACCCGACCTCGAAAGCCAGCGACGCAGCGGTGTGAGCAGCCCGTCGATGAGGAAGATGAACAGGAGCGCCGAGACGAAGGTCACGATGCCGGCGAAATCGTGCAGATAGCCCTGCGCAAGCTCGTCCCCGAGGTAGTAGGTGATGAGGACAAGGATGATGACCCGCACCACATTGGCTGCAATCGCGATCGGCAGGACGAGTGCCGTCAGCAGCAGCGCATAGCGCCACGACGCATTGTGGAAGAGATAGATGTAGAAGAGCCCGATCGCGGTCAGGCTGATGATGGAATTGAGCCCGGCGCAGGCGTCCTCCACCAGCAGCTGATACTGCGCGATGTAGAGGGTCACGCCGACCTGGACGATGGGATAGCCGACCGCGCTCATGAGCCGGGTGACGACATCCGAGACGAAATATTTGAGCGGCAGCGTGACGGAATCAATCAGCCAGCCCGGAAGCGGGATGGCAAACCCCAGGTAGAGGAGCGGGAACCACAGCTTGCGCAGCATCCGCCAGCCAACGAAGCTGTAGAGGATGGCAAGAAGGGCAAGATAGACGCCGCCCACCTTGACCACGAGGAAATTGAAGGCCGTGCCAAGCGCATAGAAGGCACCGCCCACTGCCACGCCGAGCACGGCCAGCGCGAGACTTCCGGGCCTCGCCTCGGCAACGATCTCGTCCCACCGCCGCCAGATCAGCCATCCCGCCGTTGCCAGCACGATGGGACCGTGCACGCCCTCCTCGCGGGTCCAGCTCTGGGTGGCCATCGCGAACAGCGTCGGCACGCCCACGACCAGC
>JBDNCK010000176.1:0-4666 GCA_046719675.1 Sphingomonadaceae bacterium
TCCTGAAAGGCTACATGCAGGACCGGCTGAACGCGCGGCTGATGGGCGTGGCGCCCACCGGCAACGGCCGGCGCGAAAGCTTCGCCCACCCGCCCATGCCGCGGATGACCAACACCTTCATGGAGGCCGGAACCGACACGCCCGAGGCCCTGATCGCGCGGGTGAAGCGCGGCATCTATGCGAAGAGCTTCGGCGGCGGGCAGGTGGACATCGTCTCGGGCAAGTTCGTCTTTTCCTGCACCGAGGCCTGGGCGATCGAGAACGGACGGCTCACGCACCCGGTCAAGGGTGCCACGCTCATCGGAAACGGTCCGGAGGTGATGCAGCTTATCACCGGCATCGGCAATGACCTGGCGCTCGATCCCGGGATCGGAACCTGTGGCAAGGGCGGCCAGTCCGTCCCGGCCGGAGTCGGCCAGCCCACGCTCCTCGTCGATCGCCTGACGGTGGGCGGCACCGCGTGACCGGCGGCGAGGCGCTGGTCGAGCTGCTGACCGTCCATGATGTCACGCTGGCCGAGATCCTTCGCGGCCGGCTGGCAGCCGACGGGATCGAGGCGCTTCTCTTCGATGCCAATTTCGCCGGACTGCTGGGGGGCGGCTATCCGGGCATTCGCCTGATGGTGTCCCGAAAGGATGCACTGCGGGCCCGCGCAATCCTCGACGGAGCTGCCGAGGACATGCCCACGAAATAGGCAGCGGCTCACTGGCGCCTGCATTGCTGCCCAGATTTCAGGCAGGAATGGCGCCAAATCTGCTGCAGCGCACAAGATCGGCCGCTTGGCACGATTCCTGCATGGAATCGCGTGTCGGAAGTTCCGGTCGCATGGGGGTGCGCTTGAAGCTGGTCATTGCCGTGGTGAAGCCATTCAAGCTGGACGAGGTGCGCGAGGCGCTCACCAGCCTTGGCGCGAGCGGCATGACGGTGACGGAAGTCCAGGGGTTTGGCCGGCAGAAGGGGCACACCGAAATCTACCGCGGCGCCGAATATGCCACCAACATGGTGCCCAAGGTGAAGGTGGAGGTGGCCGTGCCGGACGCGCTTGCCGCGCGCGCCGTCGAGGTCATCCAGCAGGCCGCCCACACTGGGACCATCGGCGACGGCAAGATCTTCGTTCTGGAGCTGGACCAGGCCGTCCGCATCCGGACCGGAGAAATCAACGAGACGGCGCTGTGAAGGCGCCTTCCTGCAAGGAGGGGTCCATGTCTGCAGTTCTGAAGGCTTGCGCGCTTGCCCTGCTGTGCCTGGCAGCACCGGTGCTGGCGCAGGAAGCCGATCCGGTTCCCGACAAGGGCGACACCGCCTGGATGATGATGGCAACCGTGCTTGTCATGGCGATGATCGTGCCCGGGCTTGCCCTGTTCTACGGCGGCCTCGTGCGCACGAAGAACATGCTCTCGGTGCTCACCCAGGTGACGGCGGTTGCAAGTCTCGCGATGCTGATGTGGGCGATGGTCGGCTACAGCCTCGCGTTCGGCGGCGACTTCAACCAGTTCCTGTCGATGGGAAGCTTCTTCCTGTCGGGCCTGACCTCCGATTCCACGGCTGCCACCTTCAGCGAGGGAGTGGTCATCCCGGCGTTCGCGTTCGTGGCCTTCCAGATGACCTTTTCGGCGATCACCGTCGCCCTCGTCGTCGGCGGCCTCGTCGAGCGCATGAAATTCTCCGCCCTCATGGTCTTTGCGATCGTCTGGCTCCTCCTCGTCTATTACCCGATCGCCCACATGGTCTGGTACGAGGGCGCGGACGAGGCGACCACCGGGCTCATCTTCGGCTGGGGCGCCCTCGACTTCGCCGGCGGCACGGTCGTCCACATCAATGCGGGCGTCTCCGCGCTCGTGGGTGCCTATTTCCTCGGCTCGCGCATCGGCTACCTGAAGGAGCCGATGCCGCCGCATTCGCTCACGATGACACTCATCGGCACGGGCCTTCTGTGGGTGGGCTGGTTCGGCTTCAACGCCGGCTCCGCCCTCGAAGCGGACGGGATCGCAAGCCTCGCCCTTCTCAACACCTTCCTGGCAACCGCGGCCGGCGTCCTCTTCTGGATGCTCTGCGAGAAGGCGACCGGGCACAATGGCTCGCTGCTGGGCGCCTGCTCGGGGGCCATTGCGGGCCTCGTGGCGGTCACACCTGCGGCGGGCAACTCGGGGCCGATGGGCGCGATCCTGCTTGGCGCCGTCTCGGGCTTCCTGTGCTGCCTGTTCGTGATGAAGGCCAAGCCGAAGCTTGGCTTCGATGACTCGCTCGATGTCTTCGGCATCCACGGGATCGGCGGAATCATCGGATCGGTGGGCACCGCGTTCACGATGCTGGCCGTCCTCGGCGGCCCGGCCGATGCGGACTATGTGCTGGGCGAACAGCTGTGGATCCAGGTCAAGTCCGTGCTGCTTGCGATTGCCTGGGCGGCGGTCGGATCCGCGATCGCCTTTGGAATTGCCAGGGCCCTGACGGGCCTGCGCGTGACGCCGGATGTCGAGCGCGAGGGTCTCGACCTCGGTGAGCATGGCGAGCGCGCCTACAACTTCTGAATTTTCCCTTCCTCCCCAAGGAACCAACTCCCCCGGCAGGTGACTGCCGGGGGGTTTTTTTCGGGCATCAGCCTGCCCCGCTGTCCGCCCGCCGGGCCGCCTCCATCAGGAACGCCGGCCGATCGCCGGTTGCACCGCCATCCGGACCTCATTCGGCGATGGTCAGTGCTTCCAGGCTGATCCGAAGTACCATGTCCCCGTTCTCGAGGATTTCTCCCATCCGCTCGCCAATCTCGAAATCGGCGAGGAAATGGCCTGCCAGGGGAAGGTCCGGGGCAGTGAACAGGGCTTCCAGCCGATCCCATGCCCGCTCGACCTGCTCAGCCGGACCCGACAGGCGCAGGGTGATGGCATGTCTTGCTCCGGCGAAGGTAAGGCTGGCCCATGGCTCGGAATGGAAATCCTCGATCACCAGCGACGGCCCCACGTCGCTTCCTGCGAGCCACCCGGAAAACCAGGAATCGGCAAGAATGGCCTGCCGGATGGCCGCCATCAGCAGGCGATGAGGCGCCGAACTCAGCGCCTTCATGACCGGGATCCCCCGGACTGCGGGGCCTGCGCCGTTCCCGTGACGCTGGCATGGGCATCAAGCACGCGCGCGACGTGGGCGCGAAGTCGCTCCTCCACCCGGCGTCCGGGCTGGCGACCGCGCCGAAGATCATGAACGATGCGGGGATCGCGCACGGCATCGCGCCCGAAACGGGAGGCAGGGACGCGCGTGACCCGCAGACAGGCTTCAATCTGGTAGAGCAACGACATGACTCGCGGACTCCTCATGTCGACCCATTCTCGTCATCGGCCGGCGCGGCAACCGCGAGCCCCTCCTGGCCTTACGATTCGATGGCCATAACCTGATAGGAAAGTTCCTACTAGTCTAGGGGAAAAATGATGCTTATGGAGGGAGAAAACGACCGGAGACCAGCGCCGATCGGGAGAGGAGGTCTGGGCGCGTGAAGGGGGATGACGTACGCCGCCGGCTCGATGCAGCGATCCGGTCAAAGGGGACAGATTATGCCACCGTCTCGCGGCTGCTGGGGCGCAATCCTGCCTATGTCCAGCAGTTCATCAAGCGGGGCGTGCCAAGACGTCTCGATGAGCGCGACAGGAAGATTCTTGCGCATCACCTCGACATTTCCGAGCGGGAACTGGGAGCACCAGAGGCGTTTCCGCTTCCCGCGCGCGGGCTCGAAGGCGACGCCAGGGAGCGCCGGGTGCTGCTTTCGGCTGCCACTGGCTCCGAAGGCCGCGATGGGCCCCCGGCCCTGCGCGACTATGTCCTCATTCCCTATCTTTCGCCACGCTGCTGTGGCGAATTGGACACAGGCAACGACGCCGAGCCGGCCGAGGACGCGCTGGCCTTCGAAACGGGGTTTGCCCGCGCCATCGGATCCGGGCGGCTTGGCGCCCTGTCGGCCATCCGTGTCGACGGCGACTCCATGAGCCCGACCCTTCTGCCAGGTGACCAGGTGCTGGTGGACACCGATGACAATGTACCGCTGCGGGACGGCCTCTATGTCCTTCGGCTGGACCAGGCGTTTGCGGTCAAGCGCGTGTCCGTCAATCCCGTCACGCGCCGGCTGACGCTGCGGGCCGACAACCCCATCTATGCCGCATTCGAGGATTGCGATCCTGCCGCGCTCGAGGTGCTGGGCCGGGTCGTCTGGATCGGCCGGCGCCTCGGCTGAGGGCCCGTCAGCCCTCACGCTTCCGCAAGGCAAGTGCCACGCCGAGGAGCGCCCCGCCAGCAATTCCGATGACGGCTCCTGCTGACGCCTCCCCGACGGCGATCCCGACTCCGACGCCGATCAGGAGACCGAAAAACAGCAGCACGCCATAGCCGCGCTCGACCATAGGCCCTCATCCCCTCCCGGTTCGCGAGAAGTGGGGCGACCGACGGGACTTGAACCCGCAACCCCTGGTACCACAAACCAGTGCTCTGACCAGTTGAGCTACGGTCGCCACGGCAGACCCGGGCCAGCGGCACGGCGCCCGGCTGCTATTGGGCGCGCACGCTCCATGCGTCAAGCAGCACCGGCCCCGCTAGCGCGCGACATTGTAGGCGAGGCTCTGGTCATCGAGCTGGAAGCCGACGAGCAGCTCGAAGCTGGCTGCGCGCACGGCGGCGCGAACCACCGGAT
>JBDNCK010000177.1:0-4649 GCA_046719675.1 Sphingomonadaceae bacterium
ACAAGATGCCGCTGTTCGCGTGGTCCGTTCTGGTGACGGCCTTCCTGCTGCTGCTTGCGCTTCCCGTCCTGGCGGGCGCCATCACCATGCTGCTCACGGACCGGAACTTCGGGACGACCTTCTTCGATCCGGCCGGCGGCGGGGACCCGATCCTCTACCAGCATCTGTTCTGGTTCTTCGGGCACCCGGAAGTCTATATCATGATCCTGCCCGCCTTCGGGATCATCAGCCACATCGTCGCCACCTTCAGCCGCAAGCCCGTGTTCGGCTATCTCGCCATGGCCTATGCGATGGTGGCCATCGGCTTCGTGGGCTTCATCGTCTGGGCGCACCACATGTTCACGGTGGGCCTCAGCGTGAACACCAAGATGTATTTCACGGCAGCGACCATGATCATCGCGGTTCCCACCGGCATCAAGATCTTCTCCTGGATCGCGACGATGTGGGGCGGGTCGATGCGCTTCCCCACACCCATGCTCTGGGCACTGGGCTTCATCTTCATGTTCACCGTGGGCGGGGTGACGGGCGTGCTGCTCGCCAACGGCGGCCTCGACACCTACATGCACGACACCTACTATGTCGTGGCCCACTTCCACTATGTGCTGTCGCTGGGTGCAACCTTCGGGGTGTTTGCCGGCTTCTACTACTGGTTCGGCAAGATGACCGGGCGGGAGTATAATGAGTTCCTCGGCAAGCTGCACTTCTGGCTCTTCTTCATCGGCACGAACGTCATCTTCTTCCCGATGCACTTCCTCGGCCAGCAGGGCATGCCGCGCCGCATTCCGGACTATCCGGATGCCATGGCCGACTGGAACCTGGTGGCCTCCTATGGCTATCTCATCATGCTCGCCGGCATGGTGGTGTTCTTCGCCAACGTCGCCTGGTCGCTGATGGTCGGCCGGCGCGCAGCCGCCAACCCGTGGGGCGAGGGCGCGACGACGCTGGAGTGGACGCTCTCCTCGCCGCCGCCCTTCCACCAGTTCGAGACCCTGCCCGACCTCACGCGGGCGCGGGCGCACTGAGGCCATGGGACCTGCCCGGAACGATCCCGGGGGGGCGCCGGCAGGCGCCCTTCCTGCGTCCGTGGCGCTGCGCGGCACCGAATGGCGGGACTATGTCGCGCTTTTGAAACCCCGGGTCATGTCGCTGGCCGTCTTTTCGGCAGCCTGCGGCCTGCTGGCAGCACCCGGCACGCTGCATCCCGCGCTTGCCATCGTTGCCATCCTGATGATTGCCGTGGGCGCGGGTGCGGCCGGCGCCTTCAA
The DNA here is from genome assembly GCA_046719675.1 of Sphingomonadaceae bacterium. Lineage (GTDB taxonomy): Bacteria > Pseudomonadota > Alphaproteobacteria > Sphingomonadales > Sphingomonadaceae > Thermaurantiacus. The sequence continues at coordinate 1,266 of JBDNCK010000177.1, forward strand.
CCAGATCCTCGAGATCGAAACCGACGCAGTCATGAAGCGCACCGCCGGCCGGCCGCTTCCCGCCGGCCGGCTCGGCGCCGACGAGGCAACTGCCTTTGCCATCATCCTGTCGGTCGGCGCCTGCACGACGCTCGCCCTTGCCACCAACTGGGTGGCGGCAGCCATCCTTGCCGGCGGGATCGTCTTCTATGCCATCGTCTATACCCGCTGGCTGAAGCCGGCGACCCCGCAGAACATCGTCATCGGCGGCGCGGCAGGCGCCTTTCCGCCGGTCATCGGCTGGGCGGCCGTCACCGGTGACGTGACGCTCCTTCCGGTCCTTCTCTTCCTCATCATCTTCTTCTGGACACCGCCGCACTTCTGGTCGCTCGCCCTGTTCGTGGCGCCCGACTATGCCAAGGCCGGCATTCCGATGCTTCCCGTCACCCATGGGGCGCCCGAGACCCGCCGTCAGATCTGGTGGTACGCGCTTGCGCTCGCCGGGGTCAGCGTCGCGCCCTGGGGCCTCGGACTTGCCGGGCCCGTCTATGGCGCGACCGCCGTCCTGCTTTCGCTCGGCTTCCTCTGGCTCGCCCATGGCGTGCGCCGCTCGCGCGAGGAGGATCCGCGCCGTATGCAGGCAGAACGGCGCCTCTTCCGTTTCTCGCTTCTCTTTCTGGCGCTGCTCTTCACCAGCCTCGTCATCGACACATGGGTGCGCTGATGCCCTGGTCGCGCGAGGAGGAGGAAGCGTTCCTGGCACGCCGCCGCCGGCGCAATGTCGTCATCGGGATCGTGCTCGGCGCGCTCGTCATCCTCTTCTATGCCATTACCGTGGGGCGGATGAGCACATGAGCAGCAGCACCAACACCCGCACTGCGCTCGTGGCCGCCGCGGTTGCCGCCGGCATGGTCGGCCTCGCCTATGCCAGCGTTCCCCTCTATCGCCTCTTCTGCCAGGTAACTGGCTTCGGTGGCACGCCGATGGTGGCCGGCGAGGCCGACCTGCCGCCGATGCAGGCGATCCCCGGAACCTCGATCCGGGTGCGCTTCGACGGCAATGTCCGGCGCGACCTGCCCTGGACCTTCCGGCCCGTCGACACCCATGTCGATCTTCCCATCGGGGAGCGGCGCATGGCCTTCTACACGGCCACCAACCGCTCCGACCGGGCCGTGACCGGGATTTCGACCTACAATGTGAGCCCGGCTGCCGCCGGTCGCTATTTCGTCAAGATCCAGTGCTTCTGCTTCAACGAGCAGACGCTCTGGCCCGGCGAGACGGTGGACATGCCGGTCATCTACTATGTGGATCCGGCCATCCTCGACGATCCGGAAGCCAGTCGCATCAAGGAGATCACCCTCTCCTACAGTTTCTTCCCCGTCGAGGCGCCGAGCCAGCCGCCGGGCATCCGCGCCACCGGCATGGCAGTTATCGAGGCCAACAGACGCTAGCGGAGCCGCGCGCCAGAGGCTATGGCGCAGCGCAACAAGGGATCAGAGGACCAGAATGGCAGCCGGCAAGACGCACGACTATCACATCCTGCCCCCCAGCCCATGGCCGATCATGGGCTCGATCGCAGCGGTCATGATGACGGCGGGCCTGGTCTTCTGGTGGCACGATGCCTGGTGGGGCAAGTATCTGGCGGGCGCCGGCACGCTGGGCGTCCTCTTCGTCATGTTCTCCTGGTGGTCGGATGTCCGCACCGAGGCGAACAGCGGCGATCACACCCCCGTCGTCCAGCTGCATCACCGCTATGGCATGCTGCTGTTCATCGCCTCGGAAGTGATGTTCTTCGTCGCCTGGTTCTGGGCCTATTTCAATGCCGCGCTCTTTCCGCCCGCAGGCGAGGCCGTGGGCGGCGTCTGGCCGCCCCAGGGCATCGAGGTGCTGGATCCCTTCGTCTATCCGCTCCTCAACACGCTCATCCTGCTGCTGTCAGGCACCACGGTCACCTGGGCGCACCATGCCCTCATCCACAACGATCGCGACGGCCTGAAGCAGGGGCTGTGGCTGACCATCATCCTGGGCGTGCTCTTCACCTGCCTGCAGGCCTATGAGTACAGCCACGCCACCTTCGGCTTCTCGGGCAACATCTACGGTGCCACCTTCTTCATGGCGACGGGTTTCCATGGCTTCCATGTCGTCGTGGGGACGATCTTCCTCGCGGTTTGCCTGTGGCGCGCCTATCAGGGGGATTTCACGCCCCGCCAGCACTTCGGGTTCGAAGCCGCAGCCTGGTACTGGCATTTCGTGGATGTCGTCTGGCTGTTCCTGTTCCTCTCCATCTACATCTGGGGATCGGATTTCGGGCGGGCGGCCGCACCCTATTTCGGCTGAGCCGGTGGCGGCGCGGCGCGGCCTGCCGCTTGTCCCCACCCTCATGACGCTGCCGGCGCTCGCCCTTCTCGTCGGGCTTGGCGTCTGGCAGCTCCAGCGGGCAGAGTGGAAGGATGCGCTGCTCGCCCGGCTGGCAGAGGCCCCGGCGCTGCCGGAGGTCTCCCTTTCGTCCCTTCCTGAGGACTTTGATTTCCGACGTGCCCGCGCGCACTGCCGGGGCGATCTGCCCGTTCGCTACGAAGGCGGCCAGTCGGCGGATGGGCGGCCCGGCTTCGTCGCGCGGGTGACCTGCCCGCCGCTTGGCCGGCAACCGGCCTTTGAAGCCGATCTCGGCTGGCAGCCGCGCCCCACCGGGGCCGGGCGGGTGACGCTCGATACGATCCTCAAGGGCCTGCTGCGCGATCGCGGGCCCGACCGGAGCCCCCGGGTTCGTCTTGTTGCCGAGGCGCCACCTCCCGGCCTTGCTCTTGCACCCGCCCGCCTGCCCAGCCTTGCCGATGTCCCTGCCAATCACCGCGCCTATGCCGGACAGTGGTTCTTCTTCGCCACCGTGCTGGCCGTCATCTACGCTGCCTTCGTCTGGCGCTGGCGGCGCGGCGGTTGAACAGGCACGCCAGCGCCGCTAACCCCGCCGCCACCCATGCAGCATGTCTCGACGCGCGGAGCCGCACCCCCTCTCGATTTTCGCGGCGCCACCCTTGCCGGGCTCGCCAGCGACGGCGGGCTCTATGTGCCGGTGCAGTGGCCGCGGTGGCAGGCCGAGGATTTCCGTCGGCTGCGCACCGCCAGCTACGCCGAGACAGCCGCCGCCGTCCTTGCCCCGTTCGTGGGCGATTGCCTGACCCGCGCAGAGCTGGAACGACAGGTCGCGGCCGCCTATGCCGGCTTTGCGCATGCAGCCGTGACCCCGCTCGTCCAGCTGGATCACCGCCACTGGCTGCTCGAGCTCCACCACGGGCCGACGCTTGCCTTCAAGGATCTCGCCCTCCAGCTGCTCGGCCGCCTGTTCGCGCATTTCCTGGAAGGTCAGTCCACGCCGCTTACCATCATCGGCGCAACGTCAGGCGA
>JBDNCK010000018.1:0-12963 GCA_046719675.1 Sphingomonadaceae bacterium
CGGGGCAATGCATGCGCCTGCGATGGCGATTCCTGCGGCGCCTGCTGCCGGAGCGCTCGCGGCCGGGGATCCCCCCCAGCATGATCTCCACGCCGACTGCCATGGGGCTCCTGCCGACGCGCAGGACGAAGCGCCTGGCTGCTGCCCCGATGGCTGCTTCGGTGGCTGCCTCCTCGTTGGGGCGCATCTCGACGCTCCGGCGGCCGAGGCGCCTGCAATTCTCCGCCTGCCCGTCCTTTCCATGACGGTCCGGGCGCCGCCTTCGCTGGCGCCGGAGCCTGCCTTCCATCCACCGCGAGCCTTCGCCTGACAACCGGCCGCGCCGTGGCGCGGCCACTGGCTTTCGTCAGACGAAGGACGATCCATGCGCATTTTGCTGGCCGCAGCCGCGGCCCTGCTGGCTGTCGGGGATCCGGCGGCCGCCCGGCCCGTCTCCTATCCCGGAGGCTGGACGCTCATGCAGGATTGGAATCCGGACATGGGTTCCCTGCTCCTCCACTACACGCCCAGCCGGCACTGGTCGCTCGGCATGCTCGGCCTGCGCATGCGCGAGGGCGACTGGACCCTCGTCGGCCCGCAGGCCACCTGGCTGGTCCATCGCTGGAACAGGCCGGCCTCGCAGGCCAATCTCTACGTCTCAGGTGGAGTGGGGGCCGCTGTTCCGGATTCCGGCGCCGCGCGTCCCGGCGGTTTCGCCCGGATCCAGGGCGACTGGGAAGACCGGCGCTTCATGGTGATGGGCATGGCCCAGGTGACCCATGGCGAGGGGATCGAGACGGCCGACATGCAGATGGTCCGCGCCGGGTTCGCGCCTTACGTGGCGGGCTATGGCGGCGTGCATCTGTGGCTGTTCGGCCAGGTGCGGCGCGACTCGGCCTCGCCGAACCGGATCCAGCCCGCCTTCGTCGCGCGGGTCTTCTACCGGACGATCCTGCTCGAGGCCGGCGTGACCGGCAATGGCCAGGCGATCGTCAATTCCACCTTCCGTTTCTGAAAGGATATCCGATGCAACGTCTTCTTGTCGCCCTTGCCCTTGTGGCGCTTCCACAGCCTGTCCTTGCCGCCGCCGAGATGGTGACGGTGAAGGTCAATGGCCTCGTCTGCGACTTCTGCGCCCGCTCGATCGAAAAGGTGGTCGGACGTCGAGGCGATGTCGAGCGAGTGCATGTCGATCTCGACAAGGGCGAAGTCCATGTCGCGCTCAAGTCCGGTGCCACGCTCACTGACCCGGAACTGCGCAAGCTCGTCGTCGACTCGGGCTATGCCGTGACGGCAATCGAGCGGGAGACCCGGCGATGACCAGCCGGATGATGGGTTGGCGCGACACGCTCGCGCCCACCCTCAGCCTGTTTGCAAGCACGTCCACCCTTGTCTGCTGTGCCCTGCCTGCGCTGTTCGTCACGCTTGGGATGGGCGCGGCCCTTGCCGGGCTGGTGGCGAGCGCCCCCTGGCTTGTCGCACTCACGCGCTACAAGGAATGGCTGTTCGCAGGCTCCGCGCTGATGCTTCTTGGCGCCTGGGTGACGCACCGGCGCTCGGCGCGCCTCCCGTGCCCGGCGGATCCGGCAAGGGCGAGAGCCTGCGCTCGGCTGCGGCGGATCTCGGGCGCGACCCTTGCCGTGTCTGCCCTTGTCTGGGCGGTCGGCTTCTTCTTTGCCTTCCTTGCAGCCGAGGTGCTGCTCTAGGAAGGCGGCATGCGCGCGCCCGAGGCGATTCTTCGCGAAGTCTTCGGCTTTCCGGCGTTCCGCGGCGTCCAGGAGCAGGTGGTCCGCGAGGTGTGCGCGGGGCGCGACGTGCTGCTCGTCATGCCGACGGGCGCTGGCAAGTCCATCTGCTATCAGGTGCCTGCCCTTGCGCGGGCGGGCTGCGGGATTGTCGTCTCGCCGCTCATCGCACTCATGGACGACCAGGTGGAGGCACTTTCGGCCGCCGGCGTGCGGGCAGCGGCTGTCCACTCCGGCAATCCGCAGGCCGGCGAGGCCATGGCGCGGTTTCGCGCCGGCGCGCTCGATCTTCTCTATGTCGCGCCCGAGCGCGCGGTAACCGACATGTTCCGCGAGCAGGCAGGTGCTGCAAGGATCGCCCTGCTCGCCATCGACGAGGCCCATTGCGTCAGCCAGTGGGGCCATGACTTCCGGCCGGACTATCGCCGGCTGCGCGCGCTGGCAGACCAGCTTCCTGGCGTGCCGCGGATCGCTCTCACGGCAACGGCGGACGCAACCACGCGAAGGGACATCGCCGAACAGCTTGGCATCGCGCCTGACCGCATCATCGTCTCCGGCTTCGATCGCCCGAACATCTTCTATGCCGCATCACCGCGTCGCAGGGCCGGGGACCAGGCGCTCGACTTTGTCCGGGACCGGAAAGGGCGCGCAGGCATCCTCTATTGCGACACGAGGCGCACAGCCGAGGACATGGCCAGCCAGCTGCAGGGCTCGGGGATCGCGGCGCGCCCCTATCATGCCGGAATGGACAGCCTGGAGCGCGCACGCAACCAGCAATGGTTTCGCCGCACCGAAGACGGCGTGATGGCAGCGACCATCGCCTTCGGCATGGGGATCGACAAGCCGGACGTGCGCTTCGTGCTGCATCTCTCCGCGCCGCGCTCGCTTGAGGCCTATGCCCAGGAAACCGGCCGCGCCGGGCGTGATGGTGAGCCGGCAGACGCCATGCTGCTCTGGAGCGAGGCGGATGCTGCGCGGCTGCTGCGGCGCATCGACGAGAGCAGCACCGACGAGACCCGCAAGCAGCACGAGCGTGGCCAGGTGCGCGCAATGATGGCCTTTGCCAGCGCTGCAGCCTGCCGGCGGCAGATCCTCCTTGCACATTTCGGGGAAGCGGATAGCGGGCCATGTGGCGCCTGCGACAATTGCATGGACCCGCCACGCCTGCGGGATCTGTCGGAACAGGCGAGGAAACTTCTGTCCGCCGTGTATCGCACCGGAGAGCGATTCGGGCTTGGGCATGTTGCAGCCGTGCTGCGCGGCGAGGAGGATGAACGCGTGCGCCGGCTTGGCCATGATCGCCTGTCCGTCTTCGGGATCGGTCAGGATCTTCCGGCCGCGCACTGGCAGCGGCTTGGCCGGCATCTGGAAGGGATCGGGGTGCTGCGGCGCGATCCCGGGCATGGGGGTGTTGGCCTCGCGCCGGGGGCCGTCCAGATCCTGAAGGGGTCGGCGCCGGTCCGGGTGCGGGCAGACCTGCTGGACGGTGGACGCCAGCCAAGGCGCGTCGGGGGATCGGCCGGGGATGGACTTCCGCGCGAGGCGGAGGCCCGGTTCGTCGCGCTGAAGGCCTGGCGGCGCGCGACGGCAGAGGCGGCCGGCGTCCCTGCCTATGTGATCTTTCATGATTCGACGCTGCGGGCGATCGCGCAGGCCCGCCCGCGGGATCTCTCCGAGCTGGCGCAGATCCCGGGCGTGGGCGCCACCAAGCTGGACCGGCACGGGGCGGCCCTGCTGGCAGCGCTCGCCGGCTGCTAGCGCCGCACCGCCTTGGGCCCCTGGCGCCGCCCGCGGGCGGGCCGATCCTCCTCGAACAGTTGGGCAAGCTGATCCACCATGGCGCCGCCGAGCTGCTCGGCATCCATGATGGTGACGGCGCGCCGGTAATAGCGGGTGACATCATGGCCGATGCCGATTGCGATGAGCTCGACGGGCGAGCGGCCTTCGATCCAGCCGATCACCTGCCGCAGATGGCGCTCCAGATAGTTGCCGGAATTGACCGACAGGGTGGAATCATCGACCGGCGCGCCATCCGAGATGACCATCAGGATGCGGCGATCCTCCGGGCGGGCAAGAAGGCGCTGGTGCGCCCACAGCAGCGCCTCGCCGTCGATATTCTCCTTGAGCAGCCCCTCGCGCATCATCAGCCCGAGGTTGCGGCGGGCCCGCCGCCATGGGGCATCGGCTGCCTTGTAGATGATGTGGCGCAAGTCATTGAGCCGCCCTGGTTTGCCGGGCCGGCCGGCGGCCAGCCATTTCTCGCGCGACTGCCCGCCCTTCCAGGCCCGCGTCGTGAAGCCCAGGATCTCGGTCTTGACCGCGCAGCGTTCCAGCGTGCGTGCGAGGATGTCGGCGGAAATGGCTGCGATCGAGATGGGCCGTCCGCGCATCGAGCCGGAATTGTCGATGAGGAGCGAGACGACGGTGTCGCGAAAGTCGGTGTCCCGCTCGACCTTGTAGGACAGCGCATGCTCGGGGCTGACAACAACGCGGGTGAGACGCGCGGTGTCGAGCAGGCCCTCCTCCTGGTCGAAGTCCCAGGCGCGGTTCTGCTGGGCAAGCAGCCGCCGCTGCAGCCGGTTCGCCAGCTTGGTGACGGCCCCCTGCAGCGAGACAAGCTGCTGGTCGAGATAGCCGCGAAGCCGGGTCAGTTCCTCGGCATCGCACAGTTCCTCTGCGGCGACGACTTCATCGAAGGCCGTGGTGAAGGTCCGGTAGTCGAAATCGGGGGTCAGGGCCGATTCCGGAAGGTTGGGCCGCCAGGGCATCATGCCCTCGTCCCCCTCCTCGCCCATTTCGGCGTCCGCCAGATCATCCATGTTGATGTCGACGTCGCGGGTCTCGGACTCCTCCCCTTCCTCGCCAGCCTCCGCGCGGGTCTCCACGCTGCTGTCGGCACCGTCTGCGTCCTGCTCATCGGAACCGTCCGGCTGTTCCTCGTCGCCGCTCTCGGCCTCTGCTGCCTGTTCCTCCTGCTCTTCGCTTTCGGGAAGCGAATCCTCGGCAAGTCCCAGGTCCTGGAGCACGCGCAGGAAGGCATGGGCAAAGGCGGACTGGTCGTCCTGGAGGCCGGGCAGTTCGTCCAGGTGCAGGCCGGCCACGGATTCCACCCGGTCACGCACGAGGTCGATTGCCGCCTGCACACTGGCTGGCGGCGCTTCGCCCGTCAGACGTTGCCGCACCAGGAGCTGGATGGCGGAGGCCATTGGCACTTCGTCGGGCGTGCGGGCGCGGGCGAGCGGGTCGGTGCGGAAGCGGGTTTCCGTCATGCGGCGAAGATTGGCGGCAACGCCTGCCATCTCGCGGCTACCGACGGCTTCGATCCGCGCCTGCTCGGCGGCATTGAAGATGTCGCGGGCAAGTCCCGGTGGCACGGCAACGGCTGCGTGCGCGCGGGCGTCGTGCAGGCGCCGCTTGAGCGCGAAACTATCGGCCCAGCCGCGGGCTTCCGCGACCTGCTCGGCGGCAAGGTTGCGCGGCGGCTGGGGCACGCGGGCGGAGTCACCGGTGCAGGCGGGCTTGTCGGCCGTGTAGGACAGCTGGAATTCGCTGCGCCGGCCAAGCGCGCGCATGCCGGCCTCCAGCGCCTGCCGGAAATTCTCTAGCGGGTTCGGATCGCCCATTGCCCACTCCTAGCGCTAGGATGGGCGGAAACGGAAGATGCGTCAGGCGGCCGCCGCCCAGCTGACGAGGAGCGCGATGACGGCAAGGCCAATCCCGCCCCAAAGCACATAGCGCATGGCGCCAAGCTCGATGCCTCCGCGCGCCTTCACGGTGCCACGCTCGTTATGGGTTTCGCCCGGGCCTTCCTGCTCCGGAGCAAGCGGATGGGAGTTCGCTGGTTCGGTCATGCCACGGCAACTGCCGAAACCGGCACTTGTTCCCCCCCTTGGCATCGGGAAATCCCGCGCTATGGCTGGGCCATGGGGGCTTCGCGATCCTGGGGGCGCCGGCTGGGGGCCGCACTTCTGCTGTTCCTGCTCGTGCTGCTCCTGGCGATTGCGGCCTGGTATCTCTCCATCTGGCGGGCGATGGGAGCGTCGCTGCCGCGGCTGGAGGGGTCGCTCGCGCTTGCGGGCCTTGCGGCGCCCGTGCGAATCGACCGCGATGCGGAGGGCGTGCCGGTGGTGTCGGGCGAAAACCGCACGGACCTCGCCCGGGCCCTTGGCTATCTCCATGCGCAGGAGCGGTTCTTCCAGATGGAGGCGCTGCGGCGGGCAGCCGCCGGGGAGCTTGCCGCGTTTCTCGGGCCGCCGGCCCTCGTCCTCGACCGGCAGGTCCGCCCCCACCGCTTCCGGGCGCGCGCCGGGGCCATGGTTGCCGCCATGGCGCCCGAGGAGCGCGCGCTGCTCGATGCCTATGTGGCAGGCGTGAATGCGGGCCTTGCCGATCTCGGGGGACGCCCGTTCGAGCACCGGGCGCTCTTCCGGCAGCCGGAGCCCTGGACCGGGGAGGACACGATCCTGGCGGTGTTCGCCATGTATCTCAACCTCCAGCCTGCCGTGCCGCAGCGCGAGCTGGACCGGGCGCGGGCCGAGAAGCTGGGCGGCCGCGCCTTCGCGGACTTCCTCTATCCCGAAACGACACCGCTCGATGCGCCGCTTGACGGTTCGTCGCTGCCCGAGCCACCCATGCCCGACCGGCTCGCGCCCGCGCCGGCGCCGGCGCGCGGCAGGTCCCCGACGCCGGAGGCCGACGTTCCGGGAAGCAACAACTGGGCGGTTGCGGGCGCGCTTTCCTCTTCGGGTGCGGCGCTGGTCGCCAATGACATGCATCTCGGGATCGGGCTTCCCAACACCTGGTATCGCGCGCGGCTGGTGCTGCCGGGCCGGCTCGACGTCACCGGAGTGACGCTTCCCGGCACCCCGTTCGTCGTGACGGGGAGCAATGGCCGGATCGCCTGGGGCTTCACCAACAGCTATATCGACACCGCCGACGCCGTGATCGTGGAAGAGACAAGGCCCGGCCATTACCGCACGCCCGAAGGCGAGCGGCCGTTCGTGGTCCATGAGGAGATCCTGCGTCACCGCACCGGCTCGGAGCGGCTGGAGGTGCGCGAGACGATCTGGGGCCCGGTGGTGGGCGAGGATGCGCTCGGGCGCACGGTTGCCATGCGCTGGACGGCGCACGAGCCCGACGCCGTGACGCTCGCGCCATTCCTTGCGATGGAGCAGGCCGAGGATGTGGAGCAGGCGCTGGCCATTGCGCATGTTGCCCGCATCCCGCAGCAGAATCTCGTCGTCGGCGACCGCGAGGGGCGGATCGGCTGGACGATCATCGGGGCCGTACCGGCGCGGTTCGGGTTCGACGGGCGCGATGCCGTCTCCTTTGCGGATGGCAGCCGGGGCTGGTCGGGGATGCTGCCGCCGGAGGACAAGCCGACGGTCGTGGACCCGCAAGCCGGCCGCATCTGGACGGCGAACAGCAGGGTGATTGGCGGCAATGCCTATGCCCTGCTTGGCGATGGCGGCTATGACACGGGCGCGCGGGCGCGGCGCATCCGCGACCTTCTGTTCGCAAGGGACCAATTTGCGCCGGCCGACTTCCTGGCAATCCAGCTTGACGACACCTCCCTGCGCAACGGCTTCTGGCGCGACCTGCTGATCGCCGAGGTGCAGGCGCGCCCCGGGGATGCCGCCCTGCAGGCGTGGCTTCCCCATCTTGCGGCGTGGGATGCGCGCGCCGTGCCCGAATCGGTCTCGTTCCGGCTGGTGGACCGGTTCCGGAAGCTGGCCTTCGAAGGGCTCTATGAAGCCTGGCTGGGCGCGCCGGAGAAGGGCTTGCGCCGAACCTTTGCGCCCGCGCAGGGCGAGGGGACGGCCCGGCGGCTGCTGACGCAGCGGCCGGCCGGGCTTGTGCCGCCTGGCCATGCCAGCTGGGAGGCCTATCTCGATTCGGTGCTGGCAGAGCTCAAGCGCGAGGTGGGCCGCCGGCCGGAGCGCTTCATCTGGGGGGATTATGGCGTGGCAGGCGTGAAGCATCCCCTTGCCCGGCTCGTCCCCTTCCTCGGCCGCTGGACGGATCCGCCCGAGGAGCCCGTTCCCGGCGACCGTTCGACGGTGCGCGCCCAGGCGCCGGGCTTTGGCGCATCGGAACGCTTTGCCGTCTCGCCGGGGCATGAGGCAGACGGCATCTTCCACATGCCGGGCAGCCAGGCCGGCAATCCGCGCGCGCCCTATTATCTTGCCGGGCACCGCGCCTGGGTAGAAGGCAGGCCGACCCCCTTCCTGCCAGGCCCGCCGCGCTGGACGCTGGTGCTGGAGCCTGCGCCCTGATGCGACAGCTGCGCGCGCTTGCCGCAGCGCAGCACGCGGCCTAGTCGAGCATGGCATGAGCAGCCTGCCCGAAGCCGCCCCCTCGCTGTCGCGGCCAGAAGGCGTGCGTGCCGTCGAGGCGGGCACGATCGCCGGGCAGCGCCTGCGCTACTACGACTATTGCATGGCGGCCTTTGCCGTCATCCTCATCTGCTCGAACCTGATCGGGGCAGGCAAGGTTGCGCAGCTTGCGGTGCCGGGCTTTTCCGACCCGCTGGTGTTCGGGGCCGGCATCCTCTTCTTCCCGCTTTCCTATGTGCTGGGCGACGTGCTGACCGAAGTCTATGGCTATGCCCGTGCCCGGCGGGTGGTGTGGGTGGGCTTTGCTGCTGCCATCTTCGCCGGTGTGATGTCGCTTGTCGTGGTCGCCATGCCGCCGGCCGATGGCTGGGAGGGGCAGGACGCGCTGGAAGCCGTCATCGGGCTGGCGCCGCGCATCTTTGCGGCGTCCATCCTCGCCTTCTGGGCCGGGGAGTTTGCCAACGCCTTCGTGATGGCGCGCATGAAGGTCTGGACGAAGGGGCGGTTCCTGTGGACCCGCACGATCGGCTCGACGGTGGTGGGGCAGGGGGTGGACAGCCTCATCTTCTATCCGCTGGCCTTCTGGGGCGTGTGGGAGCCGCGGCTCATCCTGACGGTGATGGTGAGCAACTATCTCCTGAAGGTGGTGTGGGAGGCAGCGCTCACGCCCGTGACCTATGTCGTCGTCGGCGAGCTGAAGCGGCGCGAGGGGCTTGATGTCTTTGATGTCGAGACCGACTTCACGCCCTTCCGCACCCGCGTCTAGGCGCACACCCCGAGCAGCCCCTCGAACAGCCGGCGGCCGTCGAGATTGCCATGGGCTGCCTCCACGCAGCGTTCGGGATGCGGCATCAGGCCGAGGATGGTGCCGCCGCGGTTGGTGATGCCGGCAATCGCGCGGGCACTGCCGTTCACGTCCTCAAGGTAGCGGAAGGCGACAAGGCCCTCGCCTTCGAGGCGGTCGAGCGTGTCGGGGTCCGCCTGGAAGTTGCCGTCATGGTGGGCTACGGGGATCGTCACCCGCTCGCCCGGCGCGTAGGCGCGGGTGAAGGGGGTCTCGTTCGTCTCCACCATCAGCGCGACATCGCGGCAGACGAAGTCGAGACCGGCATTGCGCATGAGGGCGCCGGGAAGCAGGCCGGCTTCCGTCAGCACCTGGAAGCCGTTGCAGATGCCCAGCACGCGGCCGCCGCGCAGGGCATGGGCATGGACGGCGCGCATTACGGGGGCGCGCGCCGCAATTGCGCCCGAGCGCAGATAGTCGCCATGGGAGAAGCCGCCGGGCAGCGCGATGAGATCCAGATCGCGGGGCACGTCCGGGTCGGCATGCCAGAGCGCAAGCGGCGTTGCGCCCGTCACCAGTTCGAGTGCCACCATGAGATCCCGGTCGCAGTTGGAGCCGGGAAAGACGACGACGCCGGCCTTCACAAGGCCTCGACGCGGAAATTCTCGATGACGGTGTTGGCCAGCAGCTTGCGCCCCATTTCCTCGACGGTCTCGAGCGGCGTGCCGTCAGCCAGTTCCAGCTCGATGACCTTGCCCACCCGCACGTCCGCCACGCCCTCGAAGCCGAGGCCCTCGAGCGCATGGAGGATGGCGCGCCCCTGCGGATCGAGGACGCCGGGCTTGAGCGAGACGGTGACGCGGGCCTTCATGACTGCGCGTTAGGCGGGTTTGGAGCCATGCGCTAGCGGGTGAATCGCTCGAGCTCGGCCGTCACCACCTCGAAGGCGCGCTGGCCGGGGGCAAGTCCCTCGAAATGCCCGGCGTTGGGAACCAGGAGAACGTCGGCCTGATCGCCGGCCGCGCGGGCGGCCTGCGCATGGGCAAGGCCGATCCGCGGATAGGCAACCCCGTCATAGACTCCGTGCACCATCACCACCGGAACCCTCGCCGGAAGCAGCGCGGCAGGCGAAGTGTCGGCAAAGGGATCGGCTGCCAGCGGGTTCACCAGTCTCTCGGCCGGATCGATCCGGCAGGCGGCGCGGATGGCGCCGGAATCCTCCCGCAGATCGCCGAAGCCTCCGAAGGCCACCACCCCCCTTGGCCGCAGCGGGTCTTCCGACCAGAGCGGGCTGTCCTTCGGCAGGCGGTGGCGACTGGCCGCCCAGAGTGCAAGATGCGCGCCAGCCGAATGGCCGAAGAAGACGACATTGCCGGGATCCAGCCCGCGCTGTTCGGCTTCGCTCAGCAGAAGCTCGATCGCAGCCGCCACGTCCGCATAGGTTCCTGGGTAGCCGCCGCCCTCTTCGTCCACCCGCCGATAGCCGACGGACCAGACGGCGAGCCCCTTCCGGGCAAGCGCGCCCGCGGCCGCGCGCAGCAGCCCCGGCCCGGCGACCGCCGACTGCCAGCAACCGCCATGCACCATGACGACGACGGGAAGCCGGCCTGGTGCGCGCTCGCCGGCGGGCAGGAACAGTTCGACGAGCTGTGAGGGATGGTCCCCATAGCGCAGGATGGCCGTCGGCCGCGCCTGTGGCAGTGCATTGATGGACTGCGCGTTCATCAGGCGGGGAAGGGCGGGCGCGCCCTGGGCGTGAAGGGAGGGCGCAACGAGCAGCGCCGCCAGCGCCGCGAAGACAGCGAAGCGCACGCTCAGCGGGTCTCCCCGCGGGCCTTGCGGGCCTCGTCGAGGTCGAGGACGGTCGGCTCCTGTCCTTCCGGCAGGAGCCCCAGGCGCCGGGCCACTTCCTGATAGGCTTCCACCTCGCCGCCGAGATCGCGACGGAACCGGTCCTTGTCCATCTTCTCGCCCGTCTTCATGTCCCACAGCCGGCAGCCGTCCGGGCTGATCTCGTCGGCCAGGATGATCCGCGAATAATCATCCTCCCACCAGCGGCCGAACTCGAGCTTGAAGTCCACAAGGCGGATGCCGATGCCGGCGAACAGGCCGGTCAGGAAATCGTTGATGCGGATCGCCATGTCCTGCATGTCGGCGATCTCGTCCTGGCCGGCCCAGCCGAAGCAGGCGATATGCTCCTCCGTCACCATCGGATCGCCCAGCGCATCGTCCTTCAGATAATATTCGAGGATGGTGCGCGGCAGCGGCGTGCCTTCCTCGATCCCGAGCCGCTTGGAGAGCGAGCCGGCCGCGACATTGCGCACGACGACTTCCAGCGGCACGATCTCCACCTGGCGCACCAGCTGCTCGCGCATGTTGAGGCGGCGGATGAAATGGTGGGGCACGCCGATCCCGCCCAGCAGCGTGAACAGATGTTCGGAAATGCGGTTGTTGAGCACGCCCTTGCCGGAGATGGTTCCGCGCTTCTGGGCGTTGAAGGCGGTCGCATCGTCCTTGAAATACTGGATGAGCGTTCCGGGCTCCGGCCCCTCGTAGAGGATCTTGGCCTTGCCCTCGTAGATCTGCCGTCGGCGAGACATCGCAATGTTCCTGGATGGTTGAAGGCAGCAGATAACGCTTCCTTGCGCCTTGCACAATGGAAGGCCCCGATGCCCCTCGCACGGGCGCCTTCCGGGCCGTGTGTGGCGCGGGGGTGGAAATGCGGGGCGCGGCCGGTCCTGCCCCTGCTGCTCGCCGCGGCCGGGGCGGCTGCTAGCGGCAGCTGCTCCAGCCCAGTCCCCGCTCGGCCTGGTCGAAGTGGAAATGGTCGGCATGGGCCGCATTGTAGTCCGGCGACAGGACGGTGGCGAACAGGCGGCAGGCACCATCGCGGATGTCGCGCAGGAAGGCGCGTTCCTCGGGGGTGCCCTGCCATCCGGAGAGCAGCGAGATCTCCCGGCCGCTGGCCAGCCGGAAGCCGGCGATGTCGATGGCATTGGCGCGGGCATGTTCGCTCAGGTTGCCCGATTCCCGGCCATAGAGGCGCCGGCAGCTGTAGCTTCCGAAGTGGCGGATGCCCGTCACCCGCGAACCGAAGTGCCGCTCGGCTGCCGGCTGCACGACTTCGCGCTCCCAGATCACGAGGCCGGCCGCCACCGGGCAGCTCATGCCGGGCTGGTCGGGCGTCCAGGCGATGGAGCCGGCGCGGGATTGCCGAACCACGGCAAAGGGATAGCCGCAGCCATCGGACTGCCGGAGCCCCGGCAGCATGCGGTGCGGGACGAAAGCGGCATCCAGCACCTGCCGGCACAGGGCTTCCTCGTTCAGCAGCTGCAGCCTCGCGCGCGTGAACCGGTCGGATGGCGCCGCCAAGTCGGGAGCGCCGAGGACGAGGCGCGCCGGTCCGCGGGACTGGCAGGAGGCAACCAGCACCAGCAGCGTGCCGGACAGCAGGGCCAGCAGGAGGAAGCGGCGGATCGCAGCAAGGGCAGGCACGGGGGAGGAACCGAAATCCGCCACAGCCGGTTCCCGCAGCGGGCTAGAGCCGTACCAGCATCTTTCCCATGTTGGCCCCCGAGAAGAGGCCGATGAAGGCATCCGGTGCCTTCTCCACTCCTTCGAACACGGTTTCCTCCCAGCGCAGACGGCCTTCGCGGATCCACTGACTCATCTGTGTCATGAAGGTGGGCTGGAGGTGCTGGAACTGGGTGACGATGAACCCCTGCATCAGCAGCGACTTGCCGATCACCATGATGATGTTGCGCGGGCCCGGAGGCGGTTCGGTCGCGTTGTAGTGGGCGATCATCCCGCATTCGACGAGGCGCGCGAAGGGATTGGCAAGTTCGATCGCAACTTCGAGATGCGCGCCGCCGACATTGTCGAAATAGACATCGATGCCCTTGGGTGCCGCCGCGCGCACGGCCTCCAGCAGGTTCCCGCAGCTGCGATAGTTGATGGCGTGGTCGATCCCGGCATCGCGCAGCCACTGGCACTTGGCATCCGAGCCGGCGGTCGCAATCACGGTGAGCCCGAGGATCTTGCCGATCTGCGCGACGACCGAGCCCACGGCACCGGCGCCACCCGAGACGAACAGCGTCTCGCCTGCCCTGGGCTTGCCGAT
>JBDNCK010000178.1:0-4619 GCA_046719675.1 Sphingomonadaceae bacterium
AAGCCGTCGCGGAGATCATCGGCGGAGCCGGCGAAGTGGCCGTCGCGCTGGAGCGCCTCCCATTCGGCGGCGCGGAAGATCTTGAAGAGCGTCAGGGCGTGTAATCCATGCCGATGTCGGCAGCCGGTGCCGACTGGGTGAGGCGGCCGACGGAGATGAAGGTGACGCCGGTTTGGGCGATGGCGCGGATCGTCTCCAGCGTGACGCCGCCGCTTGCTTCGGTGGGGACGCGGCCGGCAACCAGCGCGACGGCTTCGCGCAGGGTGGCCACGTCCATGTTGTCAAGGAGCAGGCGGTCGGCGCCGGCGGCAAGGGCTTCCTCGATCTGGTCGAGGCGATCGACTTCGACGGTGATGCCGGCAAGACCGGCTGCCTTGCAGGCGGCAACTGCAGCCGTGAGACTGCCGGCAGCGGCGATGTGATTGTCCTTGACCATGGGCGCGTCGAAGAGGCCCATGCGGTGGTTGGTGCCGCCGCCCATGCGGACGGCATATTTTTCGAGGAGGCGCAGGCCGGGGATTGTCTTCCTGGTGTCGAGGAGGGTGGCGCCGGTGCCGGCGATGGAGTCCACATAGGTGCGCGTGAGGGTGGCGATGCCGGAGAGGTGCTGGAGGGTGTTGAGGGCGCTGCGTTCGGCGGCAAGCAGCGCGCGGGCCTGCCCGCGGACATGGAAGAGCCAGGTGCCGGCAGCAACCGGAATGCCGTCGGGCGCGAGCGCCTCGCAGTGGCAGCCGGGATCGAGCGCCTGGAAGAAGGCGGGCATGAGCGGAAGGCCGGCGGGCACGAGGGGCTGCCGCGCGGCGAGGACGGCAGACAGGGTGGCTGCTTCCGGGATGGCGGCCATGGCCGTCACGTCGCCTGCGACCTCGGCGCGGCCGCCGAGATCCTCGGCGAGCGTGGCCGTCACGAAGGCGGCGGTGTCGAAGCCGTCGATCACTTGAGCTCGCGGGTGAGATAGGCGAGGAAGAGGGCGCTGCGGTAGGCCGCCTCGCGCAGGTTGGCGACACCGGCGTGGCCGCCGTCGACATTCTCGTAATAGTAGAAGGGGTGGCCGAGTTCTTCCATGCGGGCGGCCATCTTGCGGGCGTGGCCCGGGTGGACCCGATCGTCCTTGGTGGAGGTGTAGAAGAAGACGCGCGGATAACGGGCGTCGGGCGCGATCGCCTGGTAGGGGCTGTAGGCGCGGATGAAGTCCCAGTCGGCGGTGTCGGGGTTGCCATATTCGCCCATCCACGAGGCGCCGGCGAGGAGCAGATGATAGCGGCGCATGTCGGCAAGCGGCACACCGACCATGACGGCATCGTAGAGATCCGGGCGCTGGGTGTAGGCGACCGAGGCCATGAGGCCGCCGTTGGAGCGGCCGTGGACGGCGAGCCGGCTGGCGAGCTTCTGCTGCTTCAGGTCTTCGGCGATGGCGTGGAGATCGTCGTAGCTTCGCTGGCGGTTCTCGCGCAGGGCGGCCTGGTGCCAGGCGGGCCCGAACTCGCCGCCGCCGCGGATGTTGCCGAGCACATACTGGTTGCCGGCTTCCAGCCAGAACTGGATGTCGGGCGAGGGATAGGCGGGCACCATCGGGATCTCGAAGCCGCCATAGGCGAAGAAGAGGGTGCGCAGGGGGCCACGGGCGTTCTTCGGCCGGACGAGGAAATAGGGAACGCGGGTGCCATCCTTCGAGGTGGCAAAGCGCTGGCTGACCTCGAAGCGGCTGCCGTCGAAGTGGGCGGGGGCTTCGGCGAGTTTCGCGGGCGTGCCCGACGTGCTGCGGTAGAGGGTGTCGGGCGCCGTGAAGGACGCAACCGTGTAGTAGAGGGTGTCCGCGGCATCCTTCGCCTGGAGGGTGAGGGCGGAATTGGCGGGGAGCGGAATGTCGGTCGTGGCCCAGCCTTCTGGCGCGATGCGCACGAGGCGGGCGGAGACATTGTCGAGGAGGTGGAGGTAGAGTGCTTCGCCGGTTGCATCGACGTTGCGGATGGCCTGGGTGGGCGAGGGCGTGAAGACCCGCTCGACGGGGCCGGGGGCGCCGGAAGCAGGGACGATATAGGCAACGAGGCTGCCCTTCGGGATGCCGTTCCAGTCGGAGCGCAGCAGGGCAAAGGCGCGCGGCGTGCCGGCAAGCGTTGCGATGAAGCGGAAGTCCGCGTCTTCGGGGAGCGGGCTGTCGATGAGGGTGCCGTCTTCCTGGAGGTGGGAGATGCGGCTGGTCCAGAAGGTGAGGCGGCGGTCGACGATGGCGCGGCGGTTGGCGCCGGTGCCATAGGCGCCGGGATACATGCCCATCTCGGTTTCGGCGCCTTCGGCGACGAGGGTGGCGGACGCGAAGGGGGTGCCGCGCTCCCACAGGCGCACTTCGCGCGCATAGCCCGACGTGGTGACGGGGCCGGCGGCGGTGGCGACGAGGAGGCGGTTTTCGTCCAGCCAGGCAATCTGCTGCTTGGCATCGGGCAGGCGGAAGGCATTGTCGGCAAGCGGCATGAAGAGGCCGGCTTCGGTATCGAACTCGCGGACTTCGACCGAATCCTTGCCGCCGACGGAAAGCCGCACCAGGCAGCGGCGATGATCGGGCGCAAGGCAGGTGGCGCCGCCCCACTGCCAGTTGCGGCCCTCCTCCGCTTCCAGCCGGTCGATGTCGAGGAGCGTCGTCCATTCCGGTGCTCCGGCATCGAAGGCGGCGCGCGGCGAGACCCGCCAGATGCCCCGGACATGCTTTGCGTCGCGCCAGAAGTTGAACACGCGCGTTGCAGTCACGCCCGAGGGGCCGGCGCCGGTGGGAAGCGCGAGGCGGCGCGGGTCCTCGAGAATCTCGCGCGCGCGGGTGCGCCAGCCCTCGAAGCCGGCGACGGATTCGAGCTCGGGAAGCGAGCGGGCGTTGCGCTCCTTCACCCAGGCGATGGCCCTGTCGCCCTCGATGTCTTCGAGCCAGAGGTGCGGGTCTTCCATTTCGGCGGCGAGCGCGGGCGTGGCCAGGGCGAGCATGAGGGCAGTGATGGCGTTTCGCATGCGGCGCTGGTAGCGAAAAAGGGCGGGCCAGGAAAAGCCTTTGCCAGTCGTGTCCGGGGGGGTGGGCGACGGACGGTTGCAGGAGCGCAGGATGGGCAGGTTTCTGATGGGTCTGCTTCTTGTGGTGGCGGTTTCGGCAGGCGCCGCGCCGGCACCGGATGATGCCGCGGCCTGGCGGGCGCTGGCCGCGCGGGACGTGGAGGAAAGCTTCGCCCTCTATCGCGCGCAGCATCCGGGGATGCACGACCCGGAAGACAAGGGCTTTGCCGAGCGGCTGGATCGGGCGCGGGCGCAGGGGCTGGCGATGGCGGGGCGGCTGACGGACGCCGCGCAGTATCCGGCCGTGCTTGCGGCCTTTTCCGCGGAGCTGGCGGACGGGCATGCAGTGGTGCACCCCACGCCCGCCTTTGCGGACGCGGTGGCGGAGGAATGGCGCTGGCCGGGCTTCGTCGCCAACTGGCGCGGGAGCAGCATGGTCGTCACGCGGGCGAAGCCCGATGTCCAGCATCTGGCGGGCGCGCGGGTGGTGACATGTGACGGCAGGACCGTGCCGGACCTGGTGCTGCGCAACCTGAACCGGCTGGGCGGGCGAGCGGACGAGCCGGGGCAATGGTGGTGGCGGGCGCACGGGCTTTTCCTCGACACGCCGTCGCGCGGGCTGGAACTGATCGGAGCCGCGCCACCGCAGACCTGCCGGTTCGAGCTGGAAGGCGGGAAGGTGCGGCGCGAACGGCTGCGGTGGCGCCCGCTCGAGGATGCGGACGATGCCTGGCTGCTGGAAAGCCGGGTAGGGACCCCCACACCCACGGGGCTTTCGATGCCGCGGCCGGGCCTGTGGCTGGTGGGGCTTTCGGACTTCCAGCCGGATGCCGAGGGGCGGCAGGCATTCGAGACCCTGTTCGGTGAACTGGAAGCGCGGCGGGAAGAACTGGCCGGCGCGCGGGCGATCCTGCTTGACCTCAGGGGCAACAATGGCGGGTCGAGCCACTGGCCGACGCGGGTGGCCGAGCTTCTGTGGGGCGAGGCGTTCGTGAAGGGCGCGCGGGCCAGGCATTTCGGCGATGTGGCGATCCACTGGCGGACGAGCGCCGACAACCGGGCGTATCTCGCCGGGATGCTGGCAAGCGAGGGGTTTCCGGACGCCTGGCGGCCGTTCCTGGAGAAGCTGCTGGCGCAATGGGATGACGCGGTGGCGAGCGGCGAGCCGATGGTGGTGCAGCCGCCCGAGCCGGACGAGGAGACACCGGCCGGGGATGCCGTGCCGGGGCTGTCCGGCGTGCCTGTCTATGTTGCAGTCCATGGGGGCTGTGCGAGCGCGTGCAACGATGCGCTCGACACCTTCAGGCTGGCGCCCGGTGTGCGGCTGGTGGGAGCACCGTCTTCGGCGGATTCGCGTTACATGGACGTGCGGGCGGTGATGACCGAGTCCGGCATGGCGCGGATCGTGCTGCCGATGAAGATCTGGGTGGGCCGCCCGCCGCGGCCCGGCCCTGGAGACACCTATCTGCCCGATGTGCCGGTGGAAAGCGCGGACTGGACGACCGACCGGTTCCTCGACGCGGTGGAAGCCGACCTCGCCGCGCGCGCACGCGCTGGCGGGTGATCGGACGCGGCCCGGCGTG
>JBDNCK010000179.1:0-4618 GCA_046719675.1 Sphingomonadaceae bacterium
ATGAGGCCGAGCGCTTCTTCCGCGACGCGCGGCTCTACCGCATCTACGAGGGGACGACGCAGATCCTGCAGCTGGTGATCGCGAAGGCCATGCTGAAGCGGCTGGGGGAGGGCTAGGCGGCCGCGCGCGCGGGGCTGGTGCGCATGCCGGCGATCCGCTGGTCGAGGATGGCCTCGGCCTCGGCGATGATGCGGTCGATCAGCTCCCGGCAGGTGGGGATGTCGTGGATGAGGCCCTGGACCATGCCGGCCCAGAAGACGCCTTTCGAGAGATCGCCGGTCTCGAGCAGCTCCTTGCCGGCCTTGCCGGACACGAGTTCCGCGACATCGGCGAACTGGGCGCCGGGCTGGGCGAGGCGGCGGGCGACCTCGTCGGAGACGTCCGACTTGCCGACGCGCGCGGTATTCTTGAAGCTGCGGAAGATGAGGTGGGTGCCGCGCTCGTCGTTCTCGATGTACTTCTGCTTGACGTTGGGGTGGATGGGGGCCTCGGCAGTCGCGCAGAAGCGGGTGCCCATGTTGATGCCGTCGGCCCCGAGCGCCAGCGCTGCCACGAGGCCGCGGCCATCGCCGAAGCCGCCCGAGGCAAGCAGCGGGATCTTCACCTTGTCGGCGGCCGCCGGGATGAGGATGAGGCCGGGGATGTCATCCTCGCCGGGGTGGCCGGCGCATTCGAAGCCGTCGATCGAGATGATGTCGACGCCCTTGCGCTCGGCCGAACGCGCGTGGCGCACGGCGGTGCACTTGTGGAGGATGAGCGTGTCGTGGCGGCGCAGCACCTCCCACACCTCGGCGACGGCCTGGGTGCCGGCGGTCTCGAAGATGCGGACGCCAGCCTCGAGCGCGGCTTGGGCATAGGCGACATAGTCGGGCGACATCATCGTGGGAAAGACGGTGATGTTGACGCCGAAGGGCCTGCTTGTGAGCGACCGGCAGCGCTCGATCTCGTCCCTGAGCGCTGCCGGCGTCGGCTGGGTGAGCGCGGTCAGGATGCCGAGACCGCCGGCCTCGGAGACGGCCGCGGCAAGCTGGGCGACGCCGACGGACTGCATGCCGCCCTGGACAATGGGGTGCTCGATTCCGAGCAGCTCGGTGATGCGGGTGTGAAACGGCATGGGGCCCTCCTTCGCTGGCTGCTGCGTGGCGCGCAAGGAAGGGCCCCGTCAACCGCTCGGAACTGCTATTCCGTGCCCATGCCCTGCCAGAAGAGCGGGCTGTACCACTGCTCGAAGGTGGCGAGGCTGTTCTGGTAGGCGCGGGCGCTGGAAAGCACCGTGTTGAGCCCGGTTGCCTGCACGCCGACGACGGAGGGCAGGCGGGCGCCGGCCGGGAGCAGGTCGGCAAGCGAGCCGGCCTTGACGCGCCAGGCGCTGATCGGCGGGATGTTCACCGTGGGCCGGGCGTTGAAGATGTCGGTGACGGGAACGCCGGACTTGCGCATCGTGTCCCACAGGTCGATGTTGTTGTACTCGACGTGGCCCGGATCGGACATCGTGTAGTTCATCGCGATGTTGCCGATGATGCGGACACCTTCCGGCCGGAAGATGTTGATGTTGGGCTGCAGACCGCCGCTGGTCTGGCCGGTGGGATCCTGGCTGCCGGACTTGTTGAGATCGGCATGCGGCGAGGCGAAGACGGTGTTGCCCCAGACGAGCGAATTTTCCGCGCGCCACAGGGTGATCGCATTCTTGGCCGAGCCATAATAGACATTGTTGCGGATTTCGATGTTGCGGTAATTGTCGGGGCCACTTCCGAGCAGCATGCCCTGGACGGCGCGCGGGCCCCCCGTTGCGATATAGTTGTCGGCAATGACGACATTCCTCGACTGGACGGTTTCGTTGGTCATCCAGAACTGGATGGCATCCGGATGCTCGCCCAGGTCATAGCGGGGAAAGAAGTTCTGGAAGCGGTTGCGGTAGATGAGGAGCCGATCGGCCGCGGCAATGTTCATGCCTTCGCGCAGGTAGGAGAATTCATTGTCGGCAATGACGACTCCGTTGGACCGCTGGATGAAGAGCCCGACCTTGAAGTCGTGGACCCGGCTGTTGGTGAAGCTGACCCGGTTGCTGTTGCGGATGTGCAGCCCGCTGTTCGAATCGTCCCACGGGTCATTGTTCTCGCTGCCGCGAAGCGTGAGGCCGGCGAGCAGGATGTCGCTCGATCCGTGGATTCCGACGAGCGGATGGTTGGTGCCGATGACATCGAGTCCCAGGAGGGTGATGCCGGACGAGCTGCTGACCTGCAGGCGGGTCAGCCGCGGGCGGCTGGTCGCCGGGCGGATGACGACACCCGCACCGCCGAAATTGCGGCTGGCGATGTTGATGTAGCCATAGCTGCCGGGGTTCAGGCGGATGGTGTCGCCGCCGACGGCCTTGGCGAGGGCGGACTGGAGCTCGGCGGTGGTCGAGACGGTGTAGGTGGCAGCGAGCGCCGGGTCGGCGCCGAGGGCGAGCGCGGCAGCGGCCGCGAGGCCGAACAGCAGGAGGGGGCGTCGGCGCGTCCGGACGTCTTTTCCGGATCGGCAATGGACGACGGGCGCTTGTTGCGTATTTGGCACATTCTGCACGAGACGTTCCTTTCCGTGTGTCGACCCCGGATTGTCGTGTCGGACACCGAAGGGAACGTGACCGGGCAAGCGGGCCGCGCCGCGCAATCCGGCCGGATCAGCGCGTGGCCCGGCCTGTCCCCCTTGGCCGGTGTGCCTGCCGCCGTTTTCGGCGTGTCTGGCGCGCCCCTAGTGGTCGGCAGTTTACAATTGGTCAATCACGGCTTGTCCTGTGACCATAACGGCTCGTCCCGCGGCGGGTTAACCATGTTTCAGGAAGGTTGCGGTGCTGTGTGGGTGCCGGGCCCTTCCAACCCGCCGGCCACCGGCCTAGGAGGGCAGGATGCCGAAGCCGCCGCACCTGACGCTGATCGACGGTTCCGGCTTCATCTTTCGCGCCTATCACCGTCTGCCGCCGCTGACCGACCCGGAAGGAACCCCGGTGGGCGCCGTCTTCGGCTTCACCTCCATGCTGTGGCAGCTGATCGAGGAAGCGCGGCGAAGCCCGGAGGATGACTATCTTGCCGTCATCCTCGATGCCGCCAAGACCAGCTTCCGCAACACAATCTATCCCGCCTACAAGGCGAACCGGCCGGAGCCGCCGGAGGACCTGGTCCCGCAGTTCCCGCTGATCCGCGACGCCGTGCGCTCGCTTGGCGTGCCCTGCATCGAGCGGGCGGACTATGAGGCCGACGATCTCATCGCCTCCTATGCCGAGGAAGCGCTCCGGCGCGGCTGGTCGGTTTCCATCATCTCGTCCGACAAGGACCTGATGCAGCTGGTGCGGCCCGGGCTCTCGATGCGCGACACGATGCAGAACCGCGTGTTCGACGAGGCGGCGGTCCAGGAGAAATGGGGCGTGCCGCCGGGCCAGCTGGCCGACGTGCTGGCGCTGATGGGCGACAGCGTGGACAATGTGCCGGGCGTGCCCGGGGTCGGCCCCAAGACGGCGGCCGAGCTGGTGAACCAGTTTGGCGACGTCGAGACCGTGCTGGCCGGGCTGGAAGAGGTCAGGCGACCGAAACTCCGGGAGAATCTGGGGCTTCATGCGGAAGCGGTGCGACTGTCGCGGCAGCTGGTGGAGCTGAAGCGCGACCTGCCGCTGGAGCCGGGGCTTGACGCGCTGAAGCTGCCCGAGACGCTCGACACCGGGCCGGCGGCCGCTTTCTTTGCGCGCCACGGTTTCCGTTCGCTGCTTGCGCGGCTGGGCGATGTGGGCCGCGAGGCAGCGCAGGCGGCGGCAGAGGAACGGGCTGCCGCGGGCGCCGAACAGCCGCCCTTCGATCCCGCGGCCTATGAGACGGTGACGACGCTGGATGCGCTCGAGCGCTGGATTGCCGATGCGAGGGCTGCCGGCGTTGTTGCCTTCGACACCGAGACGACGAGCCTGGACGCGGTGGCGGCAAGGCTGGTGGGCTTCAGCCTGGCAATCGCGCCGGGCAGGGCCTGCTATGTGCCGCTGGCGCACGCGGCGGGCGAGGGGCTGCTCGCCGAGCGGCCGGAACAGCTGCCGATGGATGCGGCGCTGGCGCGGCTGAAGCCGCTGCTGGAAGATCCGGGCACGCTGAAGGTGGGCCACAATCTCAAATATGACCAGGTGGTGATGGCCGCCCACGGCATTGCGATTGCGCCCTTCGATGACACCATGCTGCTGTCCTATGCGCTGGGGGCAGGGCTGCACGGCCATGGCATGGACGAGCTGTCCGAGCGCCATTTCGGGCATGTGCCGATCGCCTACAAGGAAGTGGCGGGCAAGGGCAGCTTCGCCGAGGTGCCGCTCGACAAGGCGACGGCCTATGCAGCGGAAGATGCGGACGTGACCTTGCGGCTGCATGCGCTGCTGCGGCCGCGGCTGTGGCGCGAGCGGGTGACGCGCGCCCATGAATGGTGCGACCGGCCGCTGGTGCCGGTGATCGCGGCGATGGAGCGCGCCGGCGTGAAGGTGGATGCAGCGGAACTGCAGCGCCTGTCGGCGGAGTTTGCGCGCGACATGGAGCGGCTGGAGGCAGACGTGCATGCGCTTGCCGGCCAGCCCTTCCTGCTGGGGAGCCCCAAGCAGGTGGGCAGGCCCAGC